>JAFGQQ010000209.1 GCA_016935595.1 Bacteroidales bacterium | reverse complement strand
GAATTTTTACAAACAACAGACTTGAAAATAACCTTAAAACCAACGGAAAACGATATTCTGGTAAGTAAATTAATTGAGGATGAAATTTATAGTTACCCTTACTTCTCTCTTTCTGAAACCATGCAACGGGTTATTTTTTACAACATCGCTCTCAAAAGCAACAAAAATAGTATTCTGCTATTTGATGAGCCTGAAAGTAACACTTTTCCATTTTATACAAAATATTTGGCTGAGAGAATTGCCTTGGATAAAACTAACCAGTTTTTTATAACTACCCATAACCCATACCTTTTATTAAACCTTATTGAAAAATCGAAAGAGGAGGATCTAAATATTTGCATCACACGAATGAAGAACTATCAAACTTCTCTTTCTATATTAGAAAATAAGCAAATTTCCGAAGTACTGGATTTAAATTCCGATGTATTTTTCAATATTGATAAAATTCTTGGCTAATGAAGCAGATTCATGTTGAGTGTAAACCTGATGAGCTTTTGGTTTTAAAGTTAGGTTTTCAAAGAAAAATGGTAACTCATCATCAGGGAAAATCACGTATATTCCATGCTCTTAAAAAAGCAAAAAATCATCTGGCTATAGTAGATGAAGACCCAAGAAGCGTTCCAATACCTTATGAGAATTCGTTAGCTTTTGTTAAAGAGTTTGAAGGAATAAAATGTTATACTGACAAATCGAATAACAAAATATTTGTTTTGAAAGTTAAATTGGAAGATTGGATAATTAATGCATGTAAACAACAAAAAATTGGACTTTCCAGGTTTGGGTTACCAGAAAAACCGGATGATTTGAATGATGTAATAAATAATAGATTAAGAAATTTCGAAAGATTGATAGATGAACTAATTAAAAAAAATAATCCTGCAATTATGAAGTTAAAACTTAGCATCATTAGCGACAAAAATAAAAAATCTAAATGCGTTTAGTGATCGACATAGGAAACACATGCTCAAAATTAGGTATTTTTAAAAATGATGAATTAATCGAATCTGAATCGTTTAAAAATATAACAATAAAAACGCTTAAACAATTTATATTAAAACATACTGAAATACAAAATTGTATAATTTCTTCTGTTTCAGAAAGCAAAACTGAGATTATTGACTTTTTAAATAAATCAACCATAAAAACCATATTATTAGATCAAAATACCAAATTACCCATTAAAAATTTTTATAAATCAAAAAATTCACTAGGGTACGACAGGATAGCTGCAGCATCAGGCGCTAATTCATTGTTCCCAAACACCAATATTCTTGTTATTGATGCAGGCACAGCAATAACAATCGATTTCGTAAATGCCAAAAATGAATTTTTAGGCGGAAATATTTCGCCAGGGATCGATATGCGGTTTAGGGCTTTAAATTATTTTACCAAAAAACTCCCTTATTTAAAAAAAATTGATAATATTACAATTATTGGGGAAACAACAAACCAAGCCGTTATAAATGGTGTTTTAAATGGAACAATTTTTGAGTTAAATAAGTATATTGAGTATTATATGAAACAATTTAATGATTTAAAAATAGTTATTACAGGAGGTGATGCTAATTTTTTTGAAAAAAAGCTAAAAAATCCCATCTTTGTGATTTCAAATTTGGTATTAATTGGATTGAATAGAATTTTGATAGAAAATGAGGTTTAAGTATTTATTTATTATGTTATTGGCAACAATAACTTTCCGTAGTTTCAGCCAAATTAACATATTTTCTCCTTATACCAGGTACGGTATTGGGAAACCTGTTTTTGGGGGAAACGGACAAAACATAGCTTTAGGCAATACTTCAATTGGTTGTCGGACAAAAAATACAATAAATTCTGTTAATCCGGCAAGTTATACGAGTCAAGATTCTATGTCATTTGTATTTAATATATCTTTAACCAACAATCTTACACAATTTAATACAACCGATTTATCCGAGAATAAATATAAATTTTACTTTAATGATATTTCTATTGGTTTCCCTATAACAAAATGGTTAAAAAGCAGTATTGGTTTAAAACCATACAGCTCTGTTGGTTATTCAACAAAATTTGAATTAGAAAATGAAAATTTTGGAAACTTTTATTATGGATTAAACGGATCAGGAGGATTTAACAAATTTTATATTGGAAACTCAATTGAAATAGCGAAAAGAATTTCCGTTGGATTTAATTTTTCATATCTGTTCGGTTCAATTACTCATAAAATTATTATTGAAAATAGCGATTATCATATCTTCGATGTCAGAAATTCTGCAAATTATAATGCAAAAGGTCTTCAACTTAATTTAGGTATTCAGTACTATCAAAAATTACTTAATAATTTCAGGTTAACTGTTGGTTTAATATACGATCTGAATACAAACATGAATGCTTATAAAGATATTACTTATTATAACCAAACTTCTTACATTTATAATAACAGCGAGAAGGTAGTTACAGATACGATCATGTACGTATATAATGAAAAAATTGACATAACAATTCCTCAAAAAATTGGTGCAGGATTTACCCTCGAATATAAAGAAAAAATATCTTTATATTTCGATTATAGTCAGCAAGACTGGACCAATACCCCATTTCAAAATATCAATAATTCCCTTTCAAATAGCACTTCTTATAATATTGGAATAGAATTTGTACCAAATAAATACTCATTTAAAAGATACTCTGATCATATTCGGTATAGGATAGGAGCTTTTTATTCAGATTCTTATTTAATGGTTCAAGACGAAAATTTAATTGATAAAGGAATTACAGCAGGATTAGGCCTGCCTCTCGATAATGGTAAAACAATGTTTAATATTGCTTATGAATTTGGAATATTCGGTACAACAAATAACAACCTGGTACAGGAAAATTATAATAGATTTACATTTAACCTAATTATTTATGATTTCTGGTTCTTTAAACGTAAATTCGATTAAAATATATATAAAAATGGAACAAAAAACATTAAGACTAACAATTTTAATATTAATTTTAATTATCGCCGCTCAAATAGCTCAATCACAAGAGTATTATGAAGATCCGAAATATGGTGCAGACAGCGCATCGAGAATAGAATGTGTAAAAAACCTTTCCCTTTATAGGGAATATGTTAAACAAGACAATTATAAAGATGCCGTAGCGCCCTGGTTTAAAGTATTTAATTCATGTCCGCAAGCCTCAAAAAACATTTATATTGATGGCGTAAAAATATTACGGTATTTAATTGATGAAGAAGCAGATCCGGTTAAGAAAAACAATTATATCGATACATTAATGAAAATGTATGACCGCAGGATTGAATACTATAAACAGAAAGGATATGTTTTAGGAAGAAAAGGTGTTGATTACTTAAGATACAGGCAAGATAACATTAATGATGTTGAAATTGGATATAAAATATTAGAAGAAGCAATACATATTTCTAAGGCAAAATCGGAAGAGGCTGTTTTGGTTACATTTATGACTGCAACAGAAACATTATTCAAAGAAGCTAAAATTGACAGGGAAAAAGTAATCGAAAATTATGCCATGTTAATGGATATAATAGATGCCATTATTGCTGACGAGAAAGACAATGAAAAAGCAATTCAGGCAAGGGATAATATCGATCTTATTTTCGAACGTAGCGGAGCTGCAACATGCGAAGCACTAATCGATTTATTTAAGCCTAAATTTAAAGAAAATCCCGAAGACATCATACTGCTTGAAAAAATTACAGGTTTATTAGACAAAACCGGGTGCAAAGATGATGATTTGTTCTTCTTTTCTTCTGAAAAATTACATAACTTAAAACCTACGGCTAATTCTGCATCTATGGTTGCTGAAATGGCAAAAAAAAGAGAAGAATACGATAAAGCAATTAAATACTACAAAGAGGCTGTAACATTAGAAGAAAACAATGAAAAGAAAGCCTTTTATTATTTGCAAGCAGCCGATATCTTAAGAAAACAAGAAAATTTCCCGGAATCAAGAGAATATGCTTTAAAAGCTATTGAAGCAAATCCTTCTTCCGGCGAAGCTTATATTTTAATTGGACATCTTTATGCAGCAAGCAAAATGTGCATAACAAACGAATTGGAAAAAGGAGCTATATACTGGGTAGCAGTCGATAAATATATCAAAGCAAAAACTGTTGATCCTTCTCTTGAAGAAGAAGCTAACAAATACATTGTTACTTATTCGGGATATTTTCCAACCAAAGAAACTGTTTTCTTCTTTAGTTTAAAAAACGGTGATTCTTATAAATTGGAATGCTGGATAAATGAGACAACTACTGTGAGAACAAATGAATAATATCTCACATAATTTATATTTTCCGAAATTATTAAAAAACATAAGTCTTCTAATATTAGAAGCGTTATTGCTTTTATCATGCGAAAACGACATAGAAGTAATAAATACAATAACTGCAACATCCGATGTTCCAAAACAAACAGCAGATAGTATTGAAATAATATATTCCGACTCGGCAATTATTCAATTAAAAATATTTGCTTCAAAACTCGAATATTACCAAAAAGAAGAAGATAACTCATATATTGAATTTCCCAAAGGAATTCTTGTGTATTTCTATAGATACGATCAAACCATAAGATCGAAATTAACTGCAAATTATGCCATTTACTACGAACCAAAAAAATTATGGGAAGCAAGAAACAATGTGGTTGCAATAAACGAAGATGGTGAAATATTAAATACCGAACTATTATTTTGGGACGAAGAGAAAGAAATTATATATACAAACAAATTTGCTAAAGTTAAAGACCAAAACAGTGAAATTCAAGGAGAAGGATTTGAGTCGGACCAGAACTTCACCAATTGGGAGTTTAAAAAAGTAACGGGTATTATTCTATTAGAAGAAAATAAATAAATGGGAAGGGCACTTGAAATATTATGGCTGATGATTGGTATATTTTGCCTTGGATTAGCTATTAACAAAACTTTATCACTTGGAATTAAGAACACTTATACTTTATATTTAATATCTTTATTAGCCTTTGCCATGTTTTTTCTTCGAAAGAAATTACGAAAATCAACAAAAAAGTAAAATTTTATCGTGAATTACCTGGTAATCATAATCATTTCGATTCTCCTCTCTGCTTTTTTTTCAGGCATGGAGATTGCCTTTATTTCTTCTAATAAATTAAGACTTGAACTGGATAAAAAACAGAATATTTTTTCATTTAAAATTATTTCAATTTTCACTAATAATCCCGGCCATTATATCTCAACCATGCTAATTGGGAATAATATTGCATTGGTTATTTATGGTATTGTGATGGCAAAAATACTCGAACCTCATCTATCGGGTTATATTAATTCTGATGTTGCTATGCTTATTTTACAAACATTTATTTCGACGATAATAATTTTAATTTTAGCCGAATTTCTTCCAAAAGCAATTTTCCGCATTCAACCTAATTTAGCACTAAATTTTTTCTATGTGCCCTTATTCCTTTTTTATCTGGCTTTTTACCCTATTACAAAATTTACCATTGGTTTTTCGAATTTTATATTAAAAACAATTTTTAGAATTAAATCAATTGGATCGCCAAAGCAATATACCTTTGGAAAAGTTGACCTGGGAAATTTAATTAACATTAGTAAAAGCAATAAAGAAGAAAACCTGGAATTTGAAAGTGAGATTAAATATGTAAAGAATGTACTGGCGTTTTCACAACTAAAAATTCGCGAATGTATGATTCCTCGTAATGAAATAGTAGCCGTTGAGGTTAACAGCAGTATTGAGGAGCTTAAAAACAAATTTATTGAAAGCGGATATTCAAAAATTCTTATTTATAAAAGCACCATTGACAATATTATTGGTTATGTAAATCTGAAAGAATTATTTAAATCTCCAAAAAGTATTAAGACAATTTTAATAAATTGCTTAATTATACCTGAAACTATGGCTGCCAATAAATTATTCGATTTATTTATGAAAGAAAACAAAAGTATTGCAGTAATTGTTGATGAATTTGGCGGAACTTCCGGAATGGTTACCATAGAAGATATTATAGAAGAAATACTTGGTGAAATTGAAGACGAGCACGATACACTTGAGTTTACCGATAAACAAATTTCTGAAAAAGAGTTTATCCTTTCAGGTAGAACAGAAATTGACTATTTAAATGAAAAATATTTCCTCGAAATTCCTGAAAACGATGAATATGATACTTTAGCCGGTTTTATTCTATACCATCACCAAAGCCTGCCCGAGAAATTCGAAGAAATAATAATTGGAAAATATCAGTTTAAAGTTTTAAAAGTTAGTGAGGCTAAACTAGAATTAGTTAACTTAAAAATATTAGATTAATTATTTTTCTTTAAATTTTAATAATTCATATTTTTTATCTGTCGAATATTGAAAAATATTTAATTTTTTTATCTTCGTAGCCTGATTTTTTAAACTGAAATAAACACAGATCAATTATGGCAACTTTACAGAAAAT
>JAFGQQ010000208.1 GCA_016935595.1 Bacteroidales bacterium | reverse complement strand
CCTCCTTCACTACGTTTCGGAGGACAAAGACTGTTCTCTGCTCACTTTACACTTTTCCCTGTTTCCCTTTTCAGTTCGCGGGCAGTTATTATTCTGACTTTAGTGTAATAGAAATGGACAATATCTTCAAAGTTTTTCCCCTGCCTGGCCATTTCCATGCCTCCTTCCTGGCTTAACCCGACCCCATGCCCATAACCTTTGCCTTCTAATACAATATTATTATTTACATCTGATTTGACAGAAAAATAGGAAGATTTTAAGTTCCAGTCTTTTCTGATTTGATTATAGGAGATGGAGTCAAGCCCAATTTGGTAGTAATTTCTTCGTTTAGGATTTTTGGAGTGGAATTTATAAATATCGCGGTTTTCAATATCAGAAAACCCTCTCGATTTGAGGTATTTTTTCCATTCGGGGAATGAAATAATTTCTATCCAGGATGCATTTTTTCCTTTTAAGCTAAAAGAATCCGGTACCGAACGCAAGTAATATCTGCTGCTTTGCCAAACATCTTCAGAATTAGCAGTTAATCCTCCGCTATTCGAATGAAAAGCTGCATCAATTGGGGATAAGGTAGAATCAACAATAATAAGGCTGCGTGTAGCATTTGTAGCTTTTGGTATTAGTTCATTGTAATAACTATTGCCTTTATATGCCTGACAATGAATGCCGTCACACAGGTTAAACCCTTCAATTCCATGTTTATACATATTTTTGTAAGCATAAGTTCTGCAAATTAATGCTTGTGATTTGTAGTATTCAAGCTCTGCTGTTGAACCGGATTCCGATTCTACAACTCCTGCAATGTATTTTTCAATATCAATATGATTGATAATTTGAATATAGTCTGTTTTGGCTTTTAATGAAAGCCCGTCGCTGTATTGCCTTGATTTATTCCCATCTAGCACAGTGCTGATTATAAACTCGTTTTCTTTCGCAATACCATTAAAAGTAGCCGTCCTGAAAGTGCCTATAAGTTTATTTTCATCCCTTACCTGTATATATTTTCCTATTAATGTGATGTAAATAATTGAATTTTCTTTTATTTCCCCAACCGTTTTGTTCCTGTTCATTAGCTGGTATTCCCCTTTAATTACATGAAATGTGAATGATGTGACTTTTGAATCATAAAATAATCCTATATCGATTGTCTGAGATTGAACTGAAATTAGTAAACTACAAATAGAAATTGAAAATGTGATAATTTTTTTCATGTTGATTTGTATTATATTATTTTTTCAGACTTTGATAAATGAGTTTAGCAAAACGTAATGAAGCCCCTCGTTCTCCTAATTTCTTTCGCAAGTTTTTATATTCTTCAAGCATATTATTCCGATAGCTTTTATTATAGAGAATATTATCCAACTCTGCCTGAAAATTATTATTATTCATCTCATGTTGAATTAATTCTTTTAATAAAGGTTTATTAAGAATTATATTAACCAAAGAAATATACTTAATTTTTTTAGCAAGAATGATTTTAGCTATAATATATGAAATCGGTTTACCACCATAACAAACCACCTGTGGGACATTAAATAGGGCTGTTTCTAATGTTGCAGTTCCTGATGTAACTATTGCTGCTTTTGAATGGACCAATAAATCATATGTTTGGTTATAAACAACCGAGATGTTTTGACTAGCCAGGTAATGCAAATAATTATTTTTATTAATCGCTGTAGTACCGGCAATAACAATTTGGAAATCTTGGTATTTCATTATTGCATCAATCATCCGGGGTAACATTGTATTAATTTCATGCTCTCTGCTACCAGGTAAAAGTGCAATTATTGGTTTTTCGGAAAGGTTGTTTTTTGCTATAAAATCGCTGAAGGCCGGCTTTGTGTCTAGCTTTTGTCCAATGGGGTCGAGCAAAGGGTTTCCTTCATAATAAACTGTATAATTGTGTTTTTTATAAAAATCAACTTCGAATGGAAAAATTACCAGCATTTTATCGATAAGCTTTTTGATTTGTTTAACCCGGTATTCTTTCCATACCCATACTTTTGGCGAAATATAATAGTAAACTTCTAAGCCTAATGATTTGGCATATTTGGCAATTTTTAAGTTAAACGATGGATAATCGATTAAAATTACTACATCCGGGTTGAATTTCTTAATTTCAGTTTTACAGATTTTAAAATTATCAGATATTTTTCTAAAGTGTTGCAATACTTCCAGGAAGCCCATAAAAGCCATATCTTTATAATGCCTTATGAGGGTTCCTCCTTTCGATTTCATTAAATCGCCCCCCATGAAACAGTAGTCTGCATCTTTATCGACCTGGTTTATACCCTCCATCAGGTTTGAACCATGCAGGTCGCCTGAAGCTTCGCCGGCAATTAAAAAATATTTCATCAGGCAATTAGTTTAAAAGCAAAAACAATAAAAGCATAAATAAAAGTTGCCATTAAAACACCTCTTGCCGAATATAAATAGTTCTTCCAGATGAACAAAAAAAACAATAATAAATTAGGTACAACCCCCAGGCTAATAATTTTAAATAAAATATCCATTTGTTTTGCCTGTTCATAAAATTCCGAAATACTTAAAAAAAAGAATTTAAATTTATACAGGCCAAATATTGAGATAACCGGAAGTAATAACCCGGGTATTAATCCGATGTATATTTTATTAAATCGTTTTTCCATTTTAAAAACTCATTTTTTTAAGGTATTCTAATGAAGTATATGCAGTTAAATCGACTGAAACCGGGACAATCGAAACGTAATTATTTGCCAGTGCCCATTCATCGGTGTCTTCGGCATCTGGTTCAAAATTAATAAAATCGCCAGCTAACCAGTAATAAGTTCCCCGCGAAGGGTCAACGCGCTTTTCAAATTCTTCTTTCCAGTAACCTTTGGTTTGCCTGCAAATACGTATGCCTTTTATGTCTTTTTCCGGCACATCTGGAATGTTAACATTAAGGGCAACCCCTTCGGGCATTTTATGTTGCAATGTATTTTCAACAATAATCGAAATGTATTTTTTACATGCCGAAAAATCGGCTTGGTGTGAATGGTTGGTAAGGGAAAAGCCAATGGAAGGTATGCCAATCATACTACCTTCTAATGCAGCTGCCATTGTACCTGAATAAAATATGCTGGCTGCAGAATTCGACCCATGGTTAATTCCGGATACTATTAAATCGGGTTTTTTATCGAGTATTACTGTCATTGCCATTTTAACACAATCAACCGGGGTGCCGGTACATGTGTAATAGCTCTTTATATCATTATTTTTTATTAGTTTTATACGTAATGGCACTTTTACTGTAATGGCATGCGACATGCCCGAATTTGGGTCTTCAGGGGCAACAATTAATAATTTTCCAAAGGGTTCAACTGCTTCTATTAATGCTTCAAGGCCTTTAGCATTTATACCATCGTCGTTGGTAACCAATATTAACCGTTCAGTTTTTTTTTGCATTGATATTTACAATAATTGCAAATATACCAAAACAAAAAAATTATAGGGAATTAAGTTATTCACAAAAAATAAAATATATTTGTTACACTAAAAGTTGGTATAAAATAGAAGTTATAATAATTAAATAAGTTAGAAGTATTAATAAATTAAAATTAAATTTTATGAATAATGTAGTTATTTTGTTAATTGCTATTGGATTAATAGTAGTTACCTCATGCAGAAAAGATTGCTGTGATGAAATAAAAAAATGTTGCGAGCAATGTGAATCGAATAATCTTGATAGTGATACATCGGAAATCTT
>JAFGQQ010000207.1 GCA_016935595.1 Bacteroidales bacterium | reverse complement strand
TGTTCTGTATAATCACGATATGGAACAACTCCGAAAATATCCATATAGTAATACATAAATAAACATACAAGAAAGTTTAATTCAGCTTTAAAATATTTAACTTCCTGTGTTTCTTTAAAATCTTTTATAAGCTGAAGGCTATAATTTGCCCTTGCAATACCTTCTGCTAAATGATTCCAACAATATACCACATGTTCATGTTGTGGTGTCCAGGTATGTAAATAATTTTGTTGCCACATACCTCCATCAAACCAGTCAGTTCCTCTAGTTGGCACTAAAGTCTCGGTTGTTGAAGTTTGTTGAATAGCCCATATTCCCCTTGTAAAATATAATCGATAGAATGTATTATATGCCGGTGCAACAAGGGCATACAAGTTTTCTTCTACCAAGTTTTCCTCCCCAGTTGTTTCATCAAGAATTTCTTCTTCCAGATCTGTGCACGCAAAAGGGATAATTAATCCTGTGATTAGTAAAAAATAAATTAACTTTTTCATATTTTAATATTTTTTATAATTAAAAGGTAAGGTTTAAACCAAATATAACAGATCTCGATTTAGGATAATTTGAATTATCTATTCCCATTGTATTAACTCCTTCAACTGAAGCATCTGTATTTACATCCGGATCATATCCCGAATAATCTGTAATAAGAAATAGATTTGTCCCGGAAATATATAATTTTAAATTATCGATTCTATTAATATTCTTAAAGGGAATTGTATATCCGATTGTAGCATTCGATAATCTTATATATGATGCATCTTCAAGAAATCTGTCAGAAAATCTCAAAGGATTTCTAGGATTCTCCCCTGTTTCAAGGGTTTCAGGAAAAGTATTAAGAGAACTTCTTAAGTTACCTGTTAAACCGATAGAGTTGGCCGTATTATTATAAATTAATCCACCTTTTACTCCTTCAATAAAGAAACTGAAATCAAAATTCTTATATTTAAAATTACTGGTAAATCCCCAGGTAAAATCAGGATGTGGTGAACCTAAAAATACAACCGTATCGCCTCCGGTTGAATTTGTATCATATAGAGCCCTGCCTTCAGAATCCCATCCTCTAAATTTATAACCGTAGAAAGTATTCATTGGATAATCGTTAGCAATGGCTTGTACGTAAGTGCCTGACATGCCCTGACCACTGCCCCTGCCTGTAAGTATTAATGATACAGGTATATCTTTAACAACATTGTCAATTGTAGTAAAATTAAAACTTAATTCCCAGAAGAAATCATTTTTAGATAGAACAACAGCATTAAGTTCAAATTCAAAACCTGTATTTAATACACTCCCATTTGGTACATTTATTATTTGTGTTGGAGTAGGAGCAGGTTGCTTTGAAGGAACATCAAGCAACATATCAGTTGTCTTTTTGTTGAAATATTCTATTGATCCGTAAAGTTTATTTGAAAAGAAGCCAAAATCTAGTCCAAAGTTAGTTGATACAGTAGTCTCCCAAGCAACAAAAGGATTCGGTGTTTTTGTAAGAACTAAACCCGCAGTTAAGTTATTACCGCCATCAAGATATGCTGTTGCATTATTAGCTGATTCCAATGTAAAAAGTGAGTGTTTACCACCTATTTCCTGGTTACCTGTTTTTCCCCACCCTATTCTAACTTTTAAATTATCAAAAATTCCTATGTTTCTAATAAATTCTTCTTCTGATGCACGCCAGGCAAAAGCAAAAGAAGGAAAATTTCCATATTTATTTTCGGTTCCAAATTTTGATGATCCATCACGCCTGAAAGTTGCAGTAATTAAGTATCTTTCTTTAAAATTATAGTTAACTCTACCAAAAAACGACTGCATTTCATTCTTTTCAGCCCATGAATAAATATACTCATCTGTATTTGCACCAATATTATATACTGGTCTTATTAAATCAGACGATTGAACACCTGAAGCACCTAATCCTAAACCCTGGGTAAAAAATTTTTGATAAGACTGGCCTGCTAATAAATTAATTTTATGTACTTCGGCTATTTCTTTCGAATATGTTAAAGTATTTTCAATAATATAATTTGATATTTCTTTATTACCAATAGCTGCATTAGCACCGAGTCCCTGTGTTGATATTAATTTATTATACAAATCTTCTCTTCGTATTGAATATGAATGATCGATTCCAAGATTTAATTTATATATTAAACCTTTATATATCTCAAAAGATGGAGATACCCCAACAAGTATTTTATTGGTATTGGTTTTACTATCAATATATTCAAGCCATGCGACCGGATTAATAATACCTTGTACCTGAAATGGTTCTCCTAAAGAGTCGTATGCTGGCATGGTCGGATTTGCCTGAATGGCCTGTATTATTAAGTCACCATCAGCTGTTGTAGTTCCACCAATCGGTAATTGCTGGTTATTTACCTGCGTAGCAGTTAAACGTGAATCAATAATTAGCCTGTCATTAAATGCCTTTTTTATAAAATTTATACGACCTGTATACCTTTCTAAATTCGATTTTTTAATTATGCCCTCCTGATTTAAATAACTGAATGACGCATAATAATTGTTCTTTTCATCACCACCAGATATGGATATATTCTGATTATTTGTGAAAGCGGTTCGATAAATTTCGTCTTGCCAGTTTGTTGAAGATCCAAAATGAGAGAAATCATCTTCATCAATTCCTAATTCCTCCACCCTATATTTCACAAATTCATCTGCTGTGAGTACATCTAATGTCTTTGGTATTTTTGAAAAGGAATAATAGGAAGAATATACAATTCCCATTTTTTCTCTTTCACCCTTTTTAGTAGTAATTAATATTACTCCATTAGCGCCTCTCGATCCATAGATTGCTGTTGCAGAAGCATCTTTTAAAATATCAATGGATTCAATATCTTCACTATTAATAAAATTAAATGGGCTTGATATTGCACCTGAGGCCCAACCTGCTGACATGGTTGCGCCAGGAGTAGCTCCCTGAATATCCAGAGGAATTCCATCCACAACATATAAGGGTTGCTGGTTTGTACGAATTGAATTTGTTCCCCTGATTTGAATATTTGAGGCAGCTCCAGGTTCTCCATTATTTGAAATAATTCTTACTCCTGCAACTTTACCCTGCATCATCTGAGCAGGTGAAGTAATTATCCCAGTATTAAAATCATCTTCTTTGAGGGTAGCCAATGATCCTGTTAAATCTTTTTTCTTTACCTG
>JAFGQQ010000206.1 GCA_016935595.1 Bacteroidales bacterium | reverse complement strand
ATTAAAAAATAAATTAAATATATAAATATTTTAATATAGCCGAGTGGCTATTTAATATAATGATGAATTATAGGACTAACTGTAACCTAAAGGTTCTTATTATATTGACTTAAATAACGAAAGGTTTCTAATTCTATTTACCCGGAGGGCGAAGCTTCAGCGGAGACATAATAAGAATTATAGGAAAAACAATGTGGGCTGGATAAAAATTTGCTTTAACATAAAATCTTTTCCGATATCGGACTGAAGCCCGATATCTGATTTTATGCTAAATAGCAAAGCTATACGCAAATTTTTAATTCGAAAGTTTGTCCTATAATTAATATTATGTTAAATAGAAAATATCAATATATAGGAGAAGCTAAAATTAACCTCTCCCAGTTGTATTATTTGTCTAGAAATTCTACTCTCCTTTTAATTCATCAAGCCGGGCTTTTATATCTGCATGCTTATCGTCCATTTTTAAACGGTAATATAGAATTTTTAAATTTTCCATGGTGTCAATCATGTTCTTTTTATTGTCCCCTTCGTTTAAATCTTTTGTTTCCATAATTTTTAAACATTCTTCAAACAAAGGAAGAGCAGTTAAAAAAATTTCGTCTGCCTCTGCCCTGAGCTTTTCATATTTTTTATCATCAAGGGTCATGTTTGCCTCTTCGGCAATAACAACGGCTTTATTAAAGTATAAAACTCCCAGGTTATAATGCGAATCGAAGAAATCGGGCTTTATTTCAATGGCCTTTTTATATGATTCAACAGATTTATCAAACTCTCCCATTTTATCGTATAATACGCCTTCGGCATGATAAAATGTAGGATTAGTCGGATCCTGTTCCTTGGCAAGTTTTAAGTATTCCAGGGCTTCCTGCGATCCACCTGACATTAAATAGTAATTGATTAATTCAACCAGGATGGCCTGATCTTCAGGGAAACTTTCAAAACCGGTTTGCAGGGTTTTAAGTGCAGCTGCCGAGTCCTCCATTTCTATATAAGCATTTTTCATTAACACATATACATTTGCTCCGCCGTAATCAATTTCCAGAACTCTGTTAAAGTAATCAAGTGCTTTATTGTAATCTTTTGCGTTTAAAGCAGCAATTCCGATATTATACATGGTACTTGAGTCAATGTCATCTTTTAACAATACAGAATAATTCCTGATGTCAATGGCATATTCCCAGAGTTTGGTGGCTTCATTGTAGTTTTTTTCATTAAACTCATCAACCCCGTCTGAGAATAATTTATTGTATATATCAAGCAAATCGAGGTTCATATAGTTTTCCAGCTTATTTAATGAATCCAGGTCACCGGCTTTTTTATAGTTTAAATATGCTTCCTCTAGTAAATTCCCATATTTTTCCTTCAGTTCTGTCTGATCACTTTTATATAATTCATGGTAAAATTTACCTAATGCATAATACGTCTTAGGCCAGTCTTTCGATTTTTCGTGTTGAACAGCCAGATCAAGGTTTTGTTTAGCTTTCTCAAAATTTGCAGCTACAATTAAATTCAATGCAGCTGTAACCTTCCCTTTTTGTGCATGTATTGCTGTAAAGGAAAATACGAAGATTATAAGTAAAGTAAATACATTTTTCATTCTCATAAATATTTAAATATTTTTAATAGCACCAAAAATACAATATTTAAAAAAATAATCATTGTTTCAACTGGTTATTTTTATTTTATAATAGCTAATAAAAATTATTCTCATTAATTCACAATACATTACAGATCGTCTTCATCTGCCTGGAATTCCCTGCTTCCTGCTGCAACACTTGTTACGGAGGCTATTTTATCTCCTTCCCTGATATTGATCAGTTTAACTCCCTGTGTAGCTCTTCCAAGCACTCTTAAATCAGCAACAGCAAGCCTGATAGTTATACCCGATTTGGTAATAATCATTAAATCAGATTCATCGGTAACAGCTTTAATAGCGATCAGGTTTCCGGTTCTTTGGGTTACATTAATTGTTTTAACCCCCTTTCCTCCTCTGTTTGTTATCCTGTAGTCATCAAGCTTCGATTTTTTCCCGTAACCTCTCTCCGAGACTACCAGAATGTCCTGTTCATCACTCATCAAACAAACCATTCCTATTACTTCATCTTGCGGTCCTCCAAGGGTTACGCCTTTCACTCCTCCTGCAGTACGTCCCATTGAACGTACTTTACTTTCATTAAAACGTATACATTTACCCGATCTTAATCCTAAAATAATTTCATTGTTGCCATTGGTAAGTTTTGCCTGGATTAAATTATCATCATCTCTGATATTGATTGCGATAATACCTTTCTGCCTGGGTCTTGAGTATGCTTCCAGTAACGATTTTTTAATAATGCCTTTTTTAGTAGCCAGAACAATATATCTATTGTTAATATATTCTTCATCTTCAAGGTCTTTTACATTGATAAAAGCACGAACCTTATCTTCCGGATCTATACTAATGAGGTTTTGTATGGCTCTGCCTTTCGAAGTCTTTGTTCCTTCAGGTATAGAATATACTTTGAGCCAGAAACATTTGCCTTTTTCCGTAAAAAACAGCATGGTATTGTGCATTGTGGCAGAAAACAAATATTCAAGAAAGTCTTCATCACGTGTTGAACTCCCCTTCACTCCTATTCCACCCCTGTGCTGAGTTCTGAACTCGTTTAATGGTGTGCGTTTTATGTATCCTAAATGCGAAATAGTAACCACCATAGGATCATCGGCATAAAAATCTTCAGGATCAAATTCACCTTCATCCATAACAATTTCAGTCCGCCTTTCATCACCATACTTATCTTTTATTTCAAGCAATTCGTCTTTAATTATTTGCATGCGCATTGATTCATCGGCCAGTATTTGCTTATAAATTTCAATTTGTTTTTTCAGCTCAGCATATTCATCCTTTATTTTCTCTCTTTCCAGTCCTGTCAGGCGTTGCAAACGCATGTCTAATATGGCTTTTGCCTGTATTTCAGTCAGCTCAAATTTATTCATCAGTCCATCTTTAGCATCATCAGGAGTTTTTGAGCTCCGGATAAGCTGTATAACTTCATCCAGATGATCAAGGGCAATAAGTAATCCTTCCAGGATGTGAGCTCTCTTTTCTGCCTGCTCCAGTTCATATTGTGTTCGCCTGACAACAATATTATGACGGTGTTTGATAAAATGAGAAATTAAATGTTTTAAATTAAGTGTACGTGGTCTGCCGTCGACCAGTGCAATGTTATTAACATTGAATGAACTCTGTAACTGACTGTATTTAAATAAGTTATTTAAAACAACATTGGCAACGGCATCTTTTTTAAGTATAATAACAATTCTCATCCCCGAACGATCCGATTCATCATTAATGTAAGAAATGCCTTCAATTTTCTTTTCATTGATTAAATCTGCTATTTTTCTTATCATTTCAGCTTTATTCACTAAAAATGGAATTTCTTTCACTATGATTTTATCCCTTCCGGTGGAAGTGACTTCCAGTTCAGTTTTGGCTCTCATTACTATCCTGCCTCGTCCGGTTCTGAAAGCGTCTTTAATGCCTTGTGTGCCATAAATAATACCACCGGTTGGAAAATCAGGTCCTTGAATATACTGGAAGAAATCGTCAACTTCCATTTGCGGATTATCGATATAGGCAACAATGGCATCCACAACCTCAGCCAGGTTATGAGGGGGCATATTGGTTGCCATTCCAACTGCAATTCCTGATGCTCCGTTCACCAGTAAATTTGGAATACGGGTAGGCAACACAGTTGGCTCCTCAAGAGAATCGTCAAAATTCAATTGAAAATCAACAGTATTTTTATCAATATCCGATAAAGTCTCTTCTGCAATTCTTTTTAACTTTGCTTCGGTGTACCTCATTGCAGCTGGACTGTCGCCGTCAATCGATCCGAAATTACCCTGTCCGTCAATTAAAGGATAACGTAAAGACCATGGCTGTGCCATTCTGACCATTGCATCGTAAACAGACAGGTCGCCGTGAGGATGATATTTACCGAGCACCTCTCCTACTATTCTAGCTGATTTTTTATAAGGCCTGTTAGAAAAAAGCCCCAAATCCATCATTCCATAAAGCACTCGTCTGTGAACGGGTTTTAAGCCATCTCTCACATCAGGCAATGCCCTGGATACAATAACCGACATTGAATAATCAATGTATGCCGATTTCATTTCCTCTTCAATGTTAACCTTAATTATTTTTTGTCCTTCAAGCATTTCAATTCAATTTCTTTTTTCCTTTTAAAAAAAAGTTATTATATTTATTAATAAGCTGTTATAAATAGGCAACTAAATTAATATTTAATTGTTAATTAAGTGTGTATTTATAAACATTAATTATCAACACTTATTGTTTATAAATGATTTAAAAATTTTTAACTAATTTTACATTTTAAAACAGAATAAAATTACATTTTTGGGATTAGATTATGGATGCAAAATTTTCGCAAAGGATAAGGGATGTTATAGCTTTTAGTAAAGAAGAAGCTATAAGGCTTGGTAATTCATTTATAGGGACCGAACACCTGTTTTTAGGAATTTTAAGGGAAGGTGAAGGAGTTGCTGTCAATATTATTTCATCACTAGGTCTTGATCTGCCCGAAGTTAAGTTAGAAATTGAACAAATGATAAAAAGTGACAAACCGCTTAAAGAATCGGAAACAGATAATATACCTCTTTATAAATCGGCCGAAAGAGCTTTAAAATTAATTTACCTTGAAGCACGGTCGTTTAAAAGCGGTACAATAAATACAGGACATTTATTATTATCGATTTTAAAAGATGAGAACAGTATGGTAACCAAAATATTTAGTGATAATAACATTGATTATTATACGATCAGGAATGAGATGGAGAAGAATTTAACCAAAGCAAAAGCCGATTTTCCTGATGAAGATTCGGCAAAAGGCGGTGGATTCGAAGGATCGCAGGGAGGTGGCTCCTCCTCTTCTTCAAAATCGTCCTCCGAAACTCCTGTTTTAGATAATTTTGGTATTGATTTAACAAAAGCTGCTGAAGAAAATCGCCTGGATCCTATTATTGGCCGTGAGAAAGAGATTGAAAGGCTTGCCCAGATATTAAGCCGGAGAAAAAAGAATAATCCTATTTTAATTGGTGAACCAGGAGTTGGAAAATCTGCTATTGCCGAAGGACTTGCCACACGAATCATACAAAGAAAAGTATCCAGGGTGCTTTTTGATAAACGGGTTGTTACACTTGATTTAGCTTCTATTGTAGCAGGAACAAAATACAGGGGCCAATTTGAAGAAAGAATGAAAGCCATTTTGAATGAGCTTTCAAAAACCAACAGTATTATTTTATTTATTGATGAGATTCATACAATTGTCGGAGCCGGTGGTGCTACGGGTTCTCTCGATGCAGCAAATATGCTTAAACCCGCTCTTTCACGCGGTGAGATACAATGTATAGGAGCTACAACCTTAGATGAGTACAGGCAACATATCGAAAAAGATGGGGCTTTAGAAAGAAGGTTCCAGAAAGTAATGATTGAACCTACAACAGTTGAAGAGACAATTAAAATATTAAATAACATTAAGGACAGATACGAAGATCATCATAATGTTTATTACACCGATGATGCAATTCTTGCCTGTGTTAAGTTAACCGAACGCTATATAAGTGACAGGCATTTACCGGATAAAGCAATTGATGCCCTCGATGAATCAGGTTCCAGGGTACATATATCAAATATTAATGTACCTGAAAAAATAGTAAAACTTGAAGAACAAATTGAAGAAACGAGAAAAAATAAAATCAAGGCAGTAAAAAATCAGAATTTCGAATCAGCTGCAAACTACAGGGATAAAGAAAAAGAATTGCTTGAATTGCTTGAAGAAGAAAAAAGACGTTGGGAAAAAGAATTGTCTAAAAATCGTGAAACCGTTGATGAAGAAAAAGTTGCGGAAGTAGTTGCCATGATGACAGGTGTTCCTGTGCAGCGAATAGCACAAGCAGAAGGTGCAAGATTATTAAAAATGAATGAAGAAATTATAGCCAAGGTTGTTGGTCAGCAGGAAGCCATTGGAAAAATCGTTAAATCGATTCAGCGAAACCGGGCAGGATTAAAAGATCCGAATAAACCAATCGGGACTTTTATATTTTTAGGTCCTACAGGTGTTGGAAAAACCCAGCTTGCAAAAGT
>JAFGQQ010000021.1 GCA_016935595.1 Bacteroidales bacterium | reverse complement strand
CCTTTCCCAGTCCTATTGTTGAATAAAAACCCGAACCCGGTGCAAACATTACGGTCTGGTTATTGTATTCAAAATCACTTAATAACCATTGGCAAAAACGGTCGGCATCATCAACAGGTATTCTTATAATTGTGTAAAACGCCCCATTAGGATTTGGACAAACAACACCTTTTATTTTATTTAACCTTTCAACAGTAAAATTTCTTCTTTTATAGAATTCAGTATAAATATTATCATAATATTCCTGTGGTGCGTCAATTGAGGCTTCCGAAGCAATTTGCCCGAAAGTGGGAGGACTTAACCTGGCCTGTGAAAATTTCAATATAGTTGAAATAACTTTCTTATTTCTGCTAATAAGCGTACCTATTCGCATTCCACAAGAACTGAATCGCTTCGAAACGGAATCAATCATAATCACATTTTCCTCCAATCCTGCCAATTCCAAAGCAGAAAAATAAGGCTCGTCAGAATAGGCAAAGTCGCGGTATACTTCATCGGAGATCAAGTATAAATCGTATTTTTTAATAATTTTTGCCAGATCTAGGAGCTCTTTTTTCGAATATAAATAACCTGTAGGATTATTCGGATTACTTATTAAAATCCCTTTTGTTTTTGGTGTGATAATTTTTTCAAATTCCTCAATAGGAGGCAAGGCAAAATCATTTTCAATGGTTGAAGTAATAGGTTTTACCTTTACACCTGCTTCAGTTGTAAATCCATTATAATTGGCATAAAAGGGCTCCGGTATAATTACCTCATCATCATTATCCATGCATGACATAAATGTAAAAACAAGTCCTTCCGAACCTCCTGTCGTAACTAAAATTTCATCATCTTTTATATTGATATTTTTTCTTTTGTAAAATTCAATAAGTTTTTTACGATAAGAAGGAATTCCAGCCGAATGGCTATATTCAATAACTTTTAAATCAATGTTTTTTATTGCCGCTAATGCCACTTCAGGAGTTGGAATATCGGGCTGACCGATATTCAGGTGGTACACTTTTCTTCCCATTCTTTTAGCTTCTTCAGCAAAAGGTACTAGTTTCCTGATAGGTGATTCGGGCATTGATTTACCCTTTTTCGAAATTTGTGGCATAATAATTTATTTAATAATTAATAGATAATAAATATATTAAAGGAATTAAAAGTTTTTTTGAAATATAAAATTTTCTTCCAGACTATATTTGTGCTTATATAATTACTAGGGAAGAAGGTTTAAAAAATAAGATTATTATTGCGGTTGCGCCGCACCCTGCTGGGGGGGATTAAGCACATTGCCTTTTATTCTTAAAACAATTGTTGGATTATCGGCATTTGAAGTAACTGTTATTGATTTGGTAAAAGGACCAATTCTTTTTGTGTCGTATTTTACAGAAATCGATCCTGTATCTCCTTTTTTTATGGGTTCTTTAGAATATGAAGGTGTAGTGCAGCCGCAAGATGCTCTTACATTACTGATTACTAATGTTTCTTTACCTGTATTTTTAAATTCGAAATCATGTTTTGCCTCTGCTTTGTATTCTATAGTCCCAAAATCATATTCAATTTCTTTGAATTCAATGTGCGCTTTTTTCTCATTTTGTGTATTTTCCTGACTTATTGCAAAAGAGAATGCGAATATCACAATACCAAAAACTATTAATACTCTTTTCATTATTTTTTTATTTTAAAAATTAATAATTTAAAATAATTGACAAAGTTATATTGAATTATTAAAAATCCTATTTTTTAACATAAAAATTAAAATAGAATAAAGATAAAGAAGTAATCATCATTTCTTTATTCTTCATTTATATTAATTCGATTAATTTTGCCGGAAATTTATATTTTTACCCGAAATTTTATTATTGGTTAAATAATGGAGATTGCAACAAAATATGATCCCTCGAAGACCGAGGATAAATGGTATGCTTATTGGATGAAAAATAAATATTTTACATCGGAACCTGATAAAAGAGAACCGTATACAATAGTTATACCTCCGCCAAATGTTACAGGGGTTCTGCATATGGGGCATATGTTAAACAACACTATTCAGGATATTCTAATAAGAAGGGCTCGTATGCAAGGCAAAAATGCTTTATGGGTTCCCGGTACCGATCATGCTTCTATTGCTACTGAAGCCAGGGTAGTTGCCAAATTAAAAGAAGAAGGAATTGAAAAAATAAATTTAACTCGCGAACAATTCTTGAAACATGCATGGGAATGGAGAAACAAACATGGAGGAATTATTCTTGAACAATTAAAAAAATTGGGTGCATCGTGTAATTGGGACAGGACTAAGTTTACAATGGATGAAGACCTGTCAGAAAGTGTTATAAAAGTTTTTGTTGATCTTTACCGGAAAGGTAAGATTTACAGGGGAGTTAGAATGGTGAATTGGGATCCCGATGCAAAAACCGCTGTATCGGATGAAGAAGTTATATATAATGAGGTGCAATCAAAATTTTATTATGTGCAATATAAAATTGAAGGGGAAGATAATTATTTAACCATTGCCACAACCCGTCCGGAAACAATTCTTGGCGATACTGCTGTTTGTGTAAATCCAAACGATGATAGATATAAGAATTTAAAAGGGAAGAAAGTTATCATCCCTTTAGTGAACAGGATTGCTCCAATTATCGAAGATAATTATGTTGATATGGAATTTGGTACAGGGTGTTTAAAAATTACCCCAGCACACGATATAAACGATTATGAAATAGGGATCAGGCATAATTTAGAAGTTATTGATATTTTTAATGATGACGGTACTTTAAACGAAAAAGCCGAGATATGTATCGGTATGGATCGTTTCGATGCCAGGGAGGCTGTAACTTTCAAGTTGCAGGAACAAGGACTTATTGTTAAAATTGAGGACTATATAAACAAGATAGGTTACTCCGAGCGAACCGATGCAGTTATAGAACCAAAGCTTTCAATGCAATGGTTTTTGAAAATGAAAGAACTTGCCCAGCCTGCATTGGAAAATGTAATGAATGATAACATTAAGCTTCTCCCTCCAAAGTTTAAAAATACCTATCGTTACTGGATGGAAAATGTAAAAGACTGGTGTATTTCCCGGCAATTATGGTGGGGGCACAGAATACCAGCTTATTACCTGCCTAACAGCAATGATTTTATTGTTGCAGAAACACACCAGGAAGCTTTAAAACTGGCAAAACAAAAAACCGGGGATAATAACCTTAAAATTTCAGATTTAAAGCAAGACGAGGATGTATTGGATACCTGGTTTTCATCATGGCTCTGGCCTATTTCAGTGTTCGACGGAATAAGATATCCTGATAATAAAGATTTTAATTATTATTATCCGACTAACGATTTGATTACAGCGCCCGAAATCTTATTTTTCTGGGTTGCCAGGATGATCATGGCAGGTTATGAATACAAGAATGAAAAACCTTTTAAAAATGTATATTTAACCGGAATTGTACGTGATAAAATAGGACGTAAAATGTCAAAGTCTTTAGGCAATTCACCCGACCCAATTGAATTAATGAAAAAATATGGAGCAGACGGAGTAAGGGTAGGAATGCTGTTATGCTCGCCAGCGGGTAATGACCTGCTTTTCGATGAAAGTCTTCCTGAACAAGGCAGAAATTTCAGCAACAAGATATGGAATGCTTTCAGACTTGTCAAAACCTGGAAAACTGAAAAAATTCAGCAACCCGAAGAAGCTAAACAGGCAATTGGATGGTTTCAGGAAAAATTAAAGCAAAGCATTGAAATTCTTGATGATCAATTCTCTAAATATAGGATTTCAGATGCTTTAATGACTTTATATAAATT
>JAFGQQ010000020.1 GCA_016935595.1 Bacteroidales bacterium | reverse complement strand
GAAGTTGCAAAAGTGAGCTTAATAGCGTAACTCAATAATCATCGTGCAAGGGCTACGCTCCCTAACAGCGGGTATAGTTCATTGCCGCTGAAGTGGTTTGCGAATTTTTAGTACATTTAAATAAAACAATAATAACTTGACAAAGCATCGCAACGGCTCGGCAACAAACCATACCCGCGGCCGTTAGTTTCAATAGCCCCCAAAATGTTTGAAATGTAATAAATAAGCATTTTTCAAAAACCATAAGTTTGGCTGCCCTTCGCCAAAAACCATCCGCAGCTGCCAAACACATGGTTTTTATATAAATCTCTTTTTAATTAAAAAAAAATAACACTAAATTGCACAATTCAAACATCTGTTCTTTGATAAGTTATTCTCCGACAGTTATCAGCTTAATAATATAGTACTTCTGTTGAAGTATGTTTTTTTATTGTTTAATTTAAAATTTTAATGTTATGACAATTTCTAGAAATTACAAATTCAAGGATGTTGAGATGCTTATGGCATCTAAAACTTTAATCAAAAATCTGTCTCAAAATCTTGGGGAGTTATCTTTAGCAAGAAGCAACTGGACACAATCTTTTGTGGATACGTTAGAAGCAAAAATTGACGATGCCATTGAAAATTACTTAGGGTTAGACAAGAAAAAAGAGCTTCGGGATGCGACAGCCTTAGTCACCACTATTCAGGCTCCTGCTTTACGTGATTTATCATTTTTAAAAAAGCAAATTGAAGTCGACTTTAGCAAAACAGCCAAAAGCCTGTTAAAAAAGTTAGGGTACGATAAAAACCATCGTAATGCCCATAAAGGAGACCAGGAAGCATTAATACAACTGTTATATAGCTTCAAAAAGGAAATGAATGATAAATTAAAAACCGAAATGGTTTCTAAAGGGACAAATCCCGAATTAATTGATAGAATAGTTAGTTATGCTGATCAATTAAAAACAGCAAATGTTTCGCAGGAAACATTAAAGGAAACCACAAAATTAGTTTCAGAAGAAGCTTTAAAATTATTCAGTGAAATTTACGATGAAATAATTGGAATATGTAAAATAGCTTCAATTTTTTACCAGTACGATTCAATTAAAAAAGAACAGTTTACATTTAGCAAAGCTATCAATAATATGAAAGCTGCTAAAAGAATTAACAAACAAGAAGAAGCTGCATAAAAAATTAATTAAAACTAATCCCTCTTCGGGGGGATTGTTTTAAACTATAAATCCCAAAAAATAATATTCATTTTTATTAAGCTATTTTTTTATAATTTCAGGCTTTTTATAAATTAATTTATACCTGACAAATTGAAAGAACTTCAAATTAAAACCGATTTATCGGGATTAAATGAAAGGCAAAAAGAAGCCGTAATTACCGAAGAAAAAAGAGTCTTGGTTTTAGCCGGCGCTGGTTCGGGTAAAACAAAAACCTTACTTCAAAAACTTATCTACCTGATAAACGATAAAAATGTAAACCCTTCAAATATTTTAGCAATTACTTTTACAAAAAACGCAGCAAATGAAATGATAGACAGGTTACTCATTTCTACTGATAAATCCGGCGAATATGAAAAAATTATGATGGATAAGGGGCTGAAATCAATCCAAAAAGACAATAAGCGTTACCAGTTTGTAAAAAAGTTTGCATGGATCGATAAATTAACAATAAGGACTTTCCATAGCCTTTGTTACAATATTCTTCGCAATTACGGGGTTCATACTTTCGACAATAAATTTCGGATATTAAACGACCAGAAAATTAATGAAGAACAGTTCTCTCATTTAACTGCCCCGGAGGTTGACCGGGACATAATGAAAAAGATATTAATCGAAACATGCTATGATAAAGAATATTTGCTTGATTTGAAAAGGTACATATTAGATTATATTATTGATAAAATACATCTCAGGGATTTAGAAAATAATATTTATTATGATGGTAAGTTTTATACCACTTTAAAAGGTGATAAAGTCAAATCAAAATCAGAAAGAGATATTGCTGATTGGTTTTACAGGCATAACATTCAATACAGGTACGAACAGGAAGTCCATTTTAAAAAGTTTAAATGTAAGCCAGATTTTTATATACCACAAGCAGATTTATATCTGGAGCATGTAAGTAACCTAAGCTATCCTTTAAAAGAAAAAGAAAAACAGTTTGAAGAAGCCGGTAAACTATATGTTAAAATTCATGAAAAAATGACCCAAGATTCTGCCCTTTTCAATATGGCTATGGAAAAAATACTTAAAGGCAGATTATCAGAAAATTATTTAGCTGAATCGGCAGTTAATTTTGAAGAAGAATTTAAAATGTACCACGATGATGTGGATGATTTTATTAAGCTTCTTTTACGGGTGAACAATATGATTAAGGTCGAAAACCTTTCTTATGAGGATATTCTTAAAAAAGGCGAATCTGATAAACATGAAAGAATAAGTGTTTTTTACAAACTGGCAATTCCCTTATTAAAAAAATATACTGATTATTGTTGCTTTAAGTCATACCTCGATTTTAACGATTTAATTATTAAAGCTGTTGAATTAATTAATTCCGACAAAGATACAAGGGAAGAAATAAGTAATAAGTATCAGTATATTCTGGTTGATGAATTTCAGGATGTCAATAGTTTGCAGGTTGAATTGATTCATAAAATACTTACCCCGAAAACCCAGTTGTTTTGTGTTGGCGATGATTGGCAAAGTATTTACGGTTTTAGGGGTTCGGAAGTAGATTATATAATAAATTTTGAAAAGTATTTTAAGACCCCAACGATTATTAAATTAAACCTTAATTACAGAAGTACCGACCATATTGTAGGGGCAAGTAATGAAGTAATAAAGCATAATAAATTTAAAGTGGATAAGGACATTAAAGCTTCGAAAAAATCAGATAAACGAATTAATATTTATGCTTCTAATTCTGAAGATGATGAACTGGAATATTTTATTACAGAAACAAAACGCTTACTTGCTGAAGGATATAATTACGATGATATTTTGGTTTTATATAGACGCAGCAAAATGTTCTTGCCTTATTCCAAAAGGTTGAAATTGGAAGGTTTAAAAATTAGAGGAAGAACCATTCATGCTTCAAAAGGATTGGAAGCGAGCGCTGTTTTTATTATTGGTTTAACGGAAGGAAACGGGGGATTTCCTGATATTTGGCTCGATGACCGAATTTTTCAAACAATCAGAAAGGTTAAACGCGATATGCTTAAAGAGGAAGAAAGAAGATTGTTTTATGTTGCCCTTACAAGGGCCAAAGATGAATTGTTCTTAATTACTCGAAAAGGTAATGAATCAAGTTTCCTTAGCGAAATACCTGAACAATATTCTATATCTTTTAAACAAAAACTGAATCCTATTATAGATAAAGTGCTTTTGTGTAAAAATTGCAATTCACAGGTACAGGAACATTTTGTATATTGTCCTTTTTGTTCAGTGAGTTTAAAAACTTAAATATATGCCCCTTAGCTGGAACGAAATAAAACAACGTGCTATTAGCTTTTCCAAAGAATGGGAGAATGAAACTAGCGAAGATGCCGAAGCTAAATCTTTTTGGGACGGTTTCTTCAACATTTTTGGTATTTCTCGTCGTCGTGTAGCAACCTTTGAAAAAAAAGTAACCAAAGGTGAAAGACAAAATGGATATATCGATTTGCTTTGGAAAGGACAGTTATTAGTTGAACATAAATCTGCTGGAAAAGATTTAGACAGGGCATATGAACAGGCAACTGGCTATTTTAATGGGTTAAAAGAACATGAACTTCCCCGGTATATTGTTGTATGTAATTTTCAGCAATTCCGGTTTTACGATCTCGATGAAGATACTCAACACGATTTTGAACTGAAAGACCTTGTAAACAATGTTCATTATTTTGGATTTATTGCAGGTTATCAAAAGCGCACATACAAAGAAGAAGACCCTGTAAATATTGAGGCTGCCTTATTAATGGGTAAGTTACATGACCGCCTGAAAGCAGTTGGTTATACAGGCCATAATCTTGAATTATACCTTGTTCGTTTGCTTTTTTGCTTGTTTGCCGATGATACCAGTATTTTCGAAAGGGGCATTTTTCAGGATTATTTAATGTTAAAAACCGGAGAAGATGGCAGCGACCTGGCTTATCATATAGCTGCAATTTTTAGCATTTTAAATATTCCGAAAGAGAACAGGCTTACAAATCTTGATGAAAGCCTCGCCCAGTTTCCTTATGTTAATGGAAAATTATTTGAAGAAACTTTGCCTATGGCTTCTTTCGACAGCATTATGCGAAATACATTGTTAGATTGCTGTAAGCTCGATTGGGGTAAAATTTCACCTGCTATTTTTGGCTCATTGTTTCAAAGTGTAATGAATCCCGAAGAACGCAGGCACTTTGGTGCTCACTATACTTCTGAAAAAAATATTTTAAAACTTATTAAACCTTTATTCCTCGATGAACTCTGGGAAAAGTTCCATAAGGTTAAAAACAATACAAACAAACTTATTGAATTTCATAATGAACTGGCACAACTCCGGTTTCTTGATCCGGCTTGCGGATGTGGAAATTTTTTGGTTATTACATATCGAGAGTTACGTTTACTTGAAATTGAAATTATAAAACTGCTTCAAAAAGGTCAATATGTAACCGATGTAGCTAACCTTATTAATTTAGACGTTGACCGCTTTTATGGTTTTGAAGTAGAAGAATTTCCGGCTCAGATTGCTCAGGTTGCCATGTGGTTGCTCGATCATCAAATGAACATGAAAGTTTCCGAAGAATTTGGGGAATATTTTTTACGATTGCCTTTAAAGAAGTCTGCTAAAATTGTTCATGGTAATGCATTACGAATTGATTGGGGAAGTATAATTGAAACAATGCCTTGGGATAAAAACGATAAAGGCCAATTCAATTATATACTTGGTAATCCACCTTTTATTGGAAAACATCTTCAAAATGAAGATCAAAAATCAGATATGGACTTAATATTTCAAGGCGTAAATGGTGCAGGAGTTTTAGATTATGTTACGGCTTGGTATATTAAAGCAGCGCAATATGTTCAGGGAAAAAACACAAAAGTTGCTTTTGTTTCAACTAATTCTATTTCACAAGGTGAGCAGGTTGGTATTTTATGGAACGAATTATTTAATAAGTATAAAATGAAAATCCATTTTGCGCACCGTACTTTCAAATGGTCAAATGAAGCACGTGGTCAAGCAGCAGTTC
>JAFGQQ010000205.1 GCA_016935595.1 Bacteroidales bacterium | reverse complement strand
TGATGGCTAACGCAGAGAAAGCGAAGACTGATGTTGAAAAACTTCAAAGTCAGGTAGAACTGGAAAAAACAGAAGCCGAGAAATTACATCAGGAGGTTGAACAACTAAAAGCACAGGCTGAAATTAACAGGACCGAAGCAGAGAAAACAAATTCGGAAACCGAAAAACTGAAAGCTGAAGCAGAAAAATCAAATGCCGATGCAGCCAAACTTAAAGCAGAGGCTGAAAAGTCTCTGGCCGATGCCGAAAAGATTAAAGCAGATGCTGAAAAAGCCAGGGCCGATGCCGAGAAATTAAAAGCTGAAGCTGAAAAAATAAGGGCTGAGGCCGAGAAAGAAAAGGCTAATGCCGGGAATGAATAAAAATTATAGATTTTAAATACATAAAATATAGAGGCTTCTCAAAAGTATATTTTTAAGTCATTCTGAGCGTAGTCGAAGAATGTATATTACTGAAATCCAGCACATTTCGACTTCCTGCCTGCTGCAGGCAGGCGCTCAATGTGACATTTTCAATAAATTAGCACTTTTGAGAAGCCTCTTTTATTTTACCAGTTATGCTTTATTTGACAGTATGATAAAGTCAACTTTAGCGAATTTGAAGGCTGGTATTAATTATTATTAAAATAATTTTATTATGCTTGCTTTAAAAAAAAGTGCTTTTGTTTTAAATAATTATTAGTTAAATTTGTTATATGTAATCAATTGAAAATACTTAAAATCTAAAAATATGAAAAAACTAGTTTTATTAATTTTTTGTTTTGCTATTGCCTATTTAGCATATGGGCAGAAATTACAAAAGAATCTTCAGAATGCACATAAAGGAGCAATTCTTTCTGTTGCAGTGAATAACGATGGTACATTACTAATATCGAGTGATGACCAGAACCGTGCTTATGTTTGGGACGTAAAAAAAGGTGAAAAATTAAAAGCTCTTGCCGGACATACCGGTGCAATTACTCACGTTGCTTTTAGTCCCGATAACAAATCATTCTTAACAGCAGGTGATGATGGTAAAGTAATTATTTGGGATATCAAGAAATTTTCACCAATAGGTATACTTAAAGATCATACTAAAGCTGTGTTATGTGCTGAATATAATCCCATTAATAATAACATTGTCAGTGGTTCGGAAGATAATTCAATAATTGTTTGGGATGGTGGGGCACATTATAAATTAATGTCACTCGACGGCCATTCCAAAGCGGTTAATGATATATCAATTAGTTCAGACGGTAATTATGTTGTTTCTGGTTCAGCTGATGATATGGTAATAATCTGGGATGTTAATTCAGGAGAAAAATTGCAGGAAATCAATGCTGTTTCAAAGGGTGTGAATACTGTAGCTTTTAGCGCTGATGGCAGATTTGTAGCAAGTGGCGGCAAAAATGGCAAAGTATTTATCTGGGATGCCAGCACAGGTAATAAACTTGTCGATTTTGACGAATTGAATTCTCCTGTTAATGAAGTTGTTTTTAGTCCTGATGTTCAGTATTTAGCCGGTGTTGCCGATAATGGAAAAACTATAATATGGGATATTGCATTGCGCCAGGTAGTGAAAGATTTTGCGCCTCATACAAATGCTATTAATTCAATTGTTTTTAGCGATAAGGGAAATGTTATGGTTACTGCAGGTGCCGATATGAATATAAAAATATGGGATGTAGCCAACCTTAATATTGGTAAAAAGAAATTTGTTGAAGACATAGAAAAACCTTATTTAACATGTTCACCCCTAATATTGGAAGAGAAAGAAAAGAACGGTATAATCGAAACCACTGATATTGCCTCTTTAAGTTTTATTGTAAGTAATGAAGGAAAAGGACAAGCTTATGATGTGGTTGCCAAAGTTACATTGGACCCACCTGTATTGGATTTAATGTACGACAAAGAGTATTATTTAGGCAACCTGGGAAGTGGGAAAAATCAAAAGATTAAAATTAATATCTATCCTGGCCCACAAATGGAAACCGCCATAAGTTCATTCAAGGTATCGGTATTTGAAGCTAATGGCAATAATGCAGAGCCTGTTGATTTAGCTTTTCAGACCAAAGGATCGAGCAATGCTTTTATAATGATTGCTGATTTTGCATATAGTTCGGCAACGGGTAAAGCCGAAGTTGGATCACCAATCACTTTAAAATTATATGTTAAGAATGCATCAAATACTGAGGCTAAAAATATTACAGTAAAATATATTCTTCCGGAAAATGTGATGGCTGTTGATAAGTTAATGGAAACCGTTGATGTTTTTCAACCCAACGAATTAAAAGAACTCAGGATGCAGTTTTATGCTAATGAAAACTTCAATTTAGATAAATTAGATATGAAGGTTGAAATTGATGGAGCAGCTTTTACAAATTTAGAAAATGTTGACTTAGCCATAAATATGAATGAAGAATTACCCGTGAATAAAGAAGTGTTTATTGCAGAGGCAACTGCAGGGAATCAGCCAATATTCAGGGGCGATGCATTAAAAGGTGTTGATATGTATTCAGCACAAAAAGAAATGGAGATCGGTGAATATTATGCATTGATTATTGGCATAGATAAATATAAAGGACATTGGACACCTTTACAAAATGCAGTCGGTGATGCAAAAGCGGTTGAAGGTGTATTAAAAGCCAAATATAAGTTTGATTATTTTAAAACTTTATATGATGAACAAGCTACAAGGGATAATATAATTAAAGAAATGGAATGGCTTGTTAGTAATGTAAGAAGTAAAGATAATGTTTTGATTTATTATTCTGGTCATGGTGATTTTAAACAACAGTTAAACAAAGGATACTGGGTGCCTGTCGACGCCACAACAAATTCTACTTCCGATTACATATCAAATTCCGATCTTCAGACTTTTCTTGCAGGGATTGCATCCAAACATACTTTGCTAATTTCCGATGCCTGTTTTAGCGGAGATATATTCAGAGGAAAAACCGTTGGAATCCCATTTGAAAATTCCGATAAATATTATCAAAAGGTAAATGATTTAGCCTCACGGCAGGCAATTACATCCGGTGGCATTGAACCTGTGATGGATGGTGGCAGGGATGGCCATTCGGTATTTGCCTATTACCTATTAAAGACTTTA
>JAFGQQ010000204.1 GCA_016935595.1 Bacteroidales bacterium | reverse complement strand
GTATTATAATTATATAAAGCCCTGTAATAATAGTAATCAGGATTTTCCGGATCAACAAGTTTATAAATTGAAAAATATTTTTCAATATTTTGATTACCTGGTTCATTTAGACTATTATTAATATTTACGTAAGCAATCATACTTAAATAATTCAATAACCGGTTATACATATTTATTTTTATTTCTTCTTGATTTGTATCTTTAGCATCATTTAATTTATTAATTTCATTTTGCCACCAGTTTAAATCCATTTCCTGAAATGCAAACCAATATGCCTGTCTTAATTGTTTTTCCTGTTGATATATAACCTCTCTTTTTCTATTAAACTCTTTAAATTCCTTCCTTTCTTCTAATTTAACTAATTCCTTTTCAAAATATTTTACGTTTTTTAATTTTTTTAAAAAAAATATTCCCTTGTTTAATGCTAAACCTGCTTCATCAATACTTTCGTTTAATAGTAATTTATTATATGAGTCTTCAATTTTTTCATAAAAAGTATTTATCAGCGTTTTATTCTTAGGAATTTGCTTGTTTCGCATGGCATTAAATTCTAACCACAACACTGCATCTCGAAGTGTATTTTGTGGTGGCCATGAATGTCCTCCGTTAAAAATATCAATGTATGTATTATGTTTACTAATATTTTGAAGATTTCTGCTTTCAATTAATTCTAAATAATTAAAATCTTTATTTCCGATAATACCATAAAAATTCAAATTATGAGATATTTGCTTATAATCGATATTCGGAAATCCTGCACCACAACTAATTGCCCCGTTTATCATATTATTTTGTAAAGCAACCGAAGTTGCAACTCTTCCTCCGCCGCTAAAACCAAAGGTATAAATTCTTTTACTATCTATTGAATAATTATTTAATGCTTCATTGAATAAAATTTCAATAGCACGATTTACATCTTTTAGACCATTCCTAACGATATTCGAACCAATAATAATATAATCAAGTTCTTCTGCAATATATTTTAATGAATCGACAGGTTTATTTCCCCTTGCATGTGGGTCAAAACAAAAAATAACAGGATATTTTTTAGATGAATTATAGTTTGATGGTAAATATACCATATAACTATGGGCAGTATCAACATTACAATGAACTAATTGAATTTCATTTAATTTAATTTCTTCTGGCTGAACTTTATTCTGGCAGGCTATAAGGATTATAAAAACTGAATAGACTATCAGTATTATAAAATATTCTATATTTAACTCCTTCTTCAAAAAATAACGTGTTAACTCTCCATTAAATAACAGTGAAAGTTGTTGTATTATGATTAGTGTAAATTTATAAAAATAAAATTAATGAACTTGGAAAAAATAAAAAATTACTTTAATTTTACTTATAAATGATTGATAATTAAAATCTATCATTTAATACTATTAATTAATTAAACCTAAAATTATGAAATTACTTGTTTACATTACATGGGCCAGCGGAATAGTCGGTGGTCTTCTGATCCTGGCAGGTATTATTGGCTTCCTTATTGGAGGTAACTTTTTAGGAGTAAGGCACTCTATTTATTTTTTCCATATTGCCACCAGTATTTTACTGTTTGGAATTTTAAGTAAGCTATTAAGTGGTTGTAGTGAAAAGAATGAATAATTTTTCACTTTAATATCTGCTTAAACACTGCTTTAAATATATATTTTAATTTTGCTTTAATTAAGTATTACTTTATTAGGTTTCCTTATTATCTTTTTTAAATATCTATTTTTAGGATAACCTAAAGTTAATAAAGAATAAACCTGTTTACCTTTATCAAGATGAAGGTACTTTTCCAGAATTTTATGACTGGAAATTGCATATCCAATTATACAACTTCCCAGACCATTTGCATGTGCAGTAATTCTTAAATAATGAACATGGGCATCGCAATTATCTTTTGCTAAACGATTGGTTTTAGATGAATATAAAAGAATTAAACAGGATGAATTATGAAAAACCGGATTTTCTCCATTTAAGCTCCGTTTAACCAGGTTCTTTAAATTAGGAATTATTTTACCTGAATAATCATAAAGTCTTCTGTAGGTAAAGGATAATATAAAACGGACAAAAGGATTAAAAATTCTGATTACTTTTTTGAAATGTTCAATTATTAAATATTCTAATTCATTTATTTTGTTTTTATCTGAAATCACAATATATTCAACATCACGCCAATTACTTGCTGCAGGAGCAAGTGACGCTATTTGTATAAGGTTCTCAATTAATCCGCTCTCAATGGCTCTGTCTTTAAAATTTCTCACCGATCTTATTGAAGCTAAAAAGGTTTCCAGATCAGTAAAATCTTTTGATACCTTCCCAATAACCTCTCCTTTGCTAAATGAAGGATAAATGATCGCATCAACCGGACAAATTGCAAGACAATGCCCGCATTCAATACAATTTTCTTCATTAATAATAATAGGAATTTTACTCGTTGATTTACTAAATATCTTTTTAGGGCATACTTCAACACAAAAATTACAATTTGTACAAAGTTCGGCATTTATATTAATTTTGGCCATTATATTATATTTTTAAGCTTGATAAAATCAAAAATAATACAATAAGAAAACAAATTACAATTTTTAATTTATAATAATGGATAGAGAAAAAGATAACGCCAACAAAAAGTCTTTGAAATACATTGATAATATAAACAGAAAAGTCGGTCGGACAATTTATAAACAAAAGTTAATTGAAGAAAATGACAGAATTTTAATTGGACTCTCGGGTGGCAAAGATTCTTTAGTTCTATTAGAAGCTCTTGCAAACCGGAAAAAATACCTTCCATTTAAATTTGAACTTATAGCAACCCACATTAATGTAAAAAATGTTACATATGAAATTGATAATAATTATTTGAAAAACTTATGTGATAAGCTTAATACTCCTATTCATTTTAGAGATATTGCTATTGATTTGAATCAAGATCCCAAAAAATCAACCTGTTTCATTTGTTCATGGCAAAAAAGAAAAGAATTATTTTTACTCACTAAAGAATTGAATTGCAACAAGCTTGCACTTGGCCATCATTTAAATGATGCCAATGAAACCTTACTAATGAATATGATTTATCATGGATCAATTAGTTCTCTGCCATACAAACTACAGATGTTTAAAGGAAGAATACATTTAATCAGACCTTTGCTTGACATACATGAAGAAAAAATTGAAAAATATGCTCAAATCAGGCAATATCCTGATGAATTAAAAATTTGTGCCTACGGGGAAAAAACAAAACGTCAGCAAATAAAGGAAATCTTAAAAAAAATTGAAAAAATACATCGAAAATCTACCATTAATATTTTTCGATCGCACCATAAAATTTACAAGGAATATTTGCCTGAAATAGAAAATAATTAACAATTGTGTTATTTTAATTTATAATTTAGTAACATATTTCTAATACATTCATATTATGGAAAAACCTCAAATAGCTGCTAAATCGCCAAAAATACTTGAAATGGAACCGGGAACCTATTGGTGGTGCAAATGCGGAAGGAGTAAAAACCAGCCATTTTGTGATGATTCACATCAGGGATCCGAATATAATCCTATTAAAACAATAATTGAAGAAAAAAGGACAGTAAATTGGTGCATGTGCAAACATTCAGGCAGCAAACCTTTCTGTGACGGTACTCATCGAAAGTTATAGAATTATATATATCATAATAATTAATAAATAATATATTTTACAGAATATTGTCTTTATAAAAAAGTTATAAGAAAAATCATTTTTAGACTTAACTCTTTTTAAAGTTAAATTATAATATTTATTTTGCCGCAAAATATAATTAATTTACGAATGAGGGTATTTGTTACGGGAGCAAATGGTTTCTTAGGCTGCAATTTAGTTAGAGAATTGTTGAAAAGAAAACATAAGGTAATTGCCTTTGTTCAATATAACCAGGATATTACAAACATTAAAGATTTAAATATCACAATTAAATATGGAGATCTGTTAGAACCCGATTCAATTAATAAGGCTTTGCTGGGATGTGAAGCGCTAATACATGTTGCAGCAGTTACTTATATTTGGCCATATAGATCGGAAATTCAAAAGAAAATAAATATTGAAGGAACCAGGAATATTATGCGGGCTGCTATTGATAACAATATATATAGAATAATACATGTTGGGACTGCCAATTCATTTGGATTTGGCTCGAAAGAAAAGCTTGGAGATGAAGAAAAACCATATATGGCAGGAAAATATAAAATGGATTATATGGATACAAAATATGCTGCCCAGCAAGTCGTACTTGAAATGACTAAATCTCAGGGATTACCAGCAATTGTTGTCAATCCAACTTTTATGTTTGGACCATATCCCTCAAAGCTGGCATGTGCAAAAATGATTTATTCAATTTTTAAAGGAAAATCACCGGGATATACCAAGGGAGGTAGAAATTATATAGCAGTAAAGGATGTTTGTGTAGGAATTGTAAATGCTTTAACTAAAGGGAAAATTGGAGAATGTTATATTCTTGGTAATAAAAATTTATCATACAATGAAATTTTTATATTAATAGCCAAAGTAACTAATACTGTTCCTCCTAAATTCTTTATTCCAAACTTTGTGGTGAAACTATATGGTTTTATCCTGACACAAATTGCCAGAATTACATTCACAGAACCATTATTTAGCTATCGAATGGCTCAAATGTCGTGCGATGATCATTATTATTCATCAGCAAAAGCCGTAAAAGAACTTGAATTACCGCAAACTCCAATTGAAGAAGCTATAAAAGAAACATTCGAATGGATGAAAGCCAATAATTTCATGAATTGTAATTAAGCATGAATAATAAAATATATAACCGATATTTTTTTAATAAGGTCATTATAATAACAGGATCAAGAATTGGTTTAGGTAAACAATTAGCATCGAGACTTGCCGGGTACGGGGCAAAAGTAGTTATTAATGCACGACAAAAAGAAGGCCTGGAAATGACAAAAAAAGAATTAACCGGTAAAGGATTTACTATTCATTCTGTGCCCGGGGATGTTTCAAAACCTGAAGAAAGTAAAAAAATAATTGAAGAAACAATTAACACTTTTGGCAAAATTGATATATTAATAAACAACGCGGGCATATCAGGGAAAGGTACTATTGAAGATACTGACCCAATGGTATTTGAAAATGTTATAAATACAAATCTTTTAGGTTCAATCTATCCAACCAAATACGCACTACCATATTTAAAACAAACCAATGGAAGTATTATTTTTATATCCAGTGTTGCTGGGATAAGGGGATTGCCATTATATTCTTCATATAGCGCCTCAAAAATGGCATTAACTGCTTTAGCCCAGTCATTAAAAATAGAGCTAAACAACACCAAAATACATGTAGGAATTTCTTATGTTAGTTTTACCGAGAATGATCCTCAAAAGCTGGCCTATAATAGCAATGGCATACTTGAATATTTACCACAAAGAACCGCAGTTAAAGTCAGGCCTGCAGAAAAGACAATAAATGATATTATTAAACAAATTAAAAAAAGAAAATCTTTAAGCATTCATACTATCCTTGGTAAAATAACCTGGTTTTTTAATAAAATTAGTCCGAAATTAGTAGAAATGGTTATTTTAAGATCAATAAAGAAATTTGAATGAATCGCTATTTAAAGTCTGTCTTCCAATATCTTGATCATATCGCCTTTTGATAACTTGTAAGGATTATTTTTATTACTGGTATTATTAACTATTAATTCAATATCCGATTTATCTATTCCAAATTTACTTAGTTTGGGAATTTTTAACAAATCTGTATATTCTTCAAGTTTTTCGATAAATCTTTCTATATATTTTTCTTTATTTATTTGCTCTTCATCAATAAAAAGCCTGGTAATTTTTAAATATTTGTCAATTGCAGGATTCTGAGGATCTTCATCAAATATTCTTTGAACAGTTAACTTATTCGCCGAAGCCATTAATGTACCGCAAATAATTCCGTGAGGTATATTGAAATAACCGCCAATTGAAGAAGCAAATCCATGAACCACTCCCAAACCTGAATTATTTAAAGTAATTCCTGAAATCATTGCAGCGTAAGCCATATCTGTTCGTGCATCAAGGTTATTATTACTATCCATATTAACAGATAATAATGACAATTTAATTCGTTTTAATCCTTCATATGCCAATACATCTGTAAAAGGACTTGATTTATCGGAAAGATATGATTCCAATAATTGTGTAAAAGCATCCATTCCGCTGGCAGCTGTTATATTTGAAGGACATGACAAGGTGAGTTCAGGATCGACAATAGCAATATCCGGGATAAAGTTATTATGCCTTAATGATCTTTTAAAACCATTTTGAGTAACCTCGGAAATTACAGCATTATTTGTTGTTTCACTCCCGGTTCCTGAAGTTGTTGGTATAGCTATATATGGTAATTTACAACCAGGGTGCTGCTTCTGACCAACTCCCTCAATATAATTTTTAACTGTATCATCTAACAAAAGCATTGCTGAAACAGCTTTTGCCGTATCAAGAATACTTCCTCCGCCTATACCAACCACAACATCTATCTTCTGTTTTCTATAACGCCGTATAATATCATCAATAACAGAAGGGGAAGGTTCTCCAGATACTTTTATATGTTCAATATTAATGCCCCCCTTCTCAAGCTCACTTAAAACAGCTTCTGCTTCAGTAATTTTGTAAAACGATTCTTTGCCTGTAATTAAAAGAACATTCTTGCCGAAATTATATAATTCGTTAGTTAATAACTTTATTTTACCTGAACCAAATATTATTCTTGGAATTCTTGAAAAATCAAAAGATTTTACCATTTTTCCCGATCTAGAGGACATAATATTTTATGCTTAATACCTTCCCTGGGTTTTTCCATCCAGTCAGCTACCGTCTCACGCCATTTTAAATAATGAGGGGTAGACTTATGCGCTGCTGATGATTCCTCAGAATCATAGGCTTCATATAAAATAAATTTTGAAGGGTTATTTGAATCCTGTAAAATATCAAAACGTAAATTACCTGGTTCTTTAACTGATTCCTTATAATTTTCAATTGACGCTTCAATAAAATCTTCGATGAATTCTTCCTTAACCCAAACATGTACAGTTGTTACAATCATTTCAATCAATTTTTATTATGTTAAATCTTAATATAATTTAAAATAAATCTTATCTATCATTATTTAAAGCCTGAAAAATAAATATATTTTTTATAGAAAACATAACATTTTCATAATTTTAATGTATAATTTAATTAAATTTATTATAATCCGATTATACAATAGATTTAATATTAATCATATATATACAAATAATAATTTATTCATTTGCTATAATTATATTTTAGCATGTAACAGTAATTAAAATGAATGAAGAAGACACAGATTTACTGTTATATTATATCGAAAATGCCTCAGAAAGAATATATTGGTTGAATCCTGACGGATCATATTATTATGTAAATCGTTCCGCATATGAAGGATTAGGTTATTCGAAAGATGAACTGATGTCTATGAAAATTCATGATATTGATCCTAATATCAATGAAGATGCCTGGAGAATATGCTGGAACAATATAAAGAAAAAAAAATCGGACACAATTGAATCTTTACATAAAAAAAAAGATGGAAAATTAATCCCTGTTGAAATTAACAGAATATATGTAAAACAGAAAAACAAAGAATTATTATGTACATCGGTAAGAGAAATCTCAGATAGAAAAAAACATGAACAAATTTTAAAAGAAAATCAGGAAAAATTGATATCAACCTTAACTTCAATGGATGACCTGGTTTTTGTTATTGATAAAAAAGGCATTATTATAGATTACCATAAACCTACGGGAGAATTTAAATATTTTGTTACTTCAAAAACATTTAAAAATTTTCATTATAAAGATGTTCTTCCCGTGCACATCCTTAAATCAATTGAAACATCTATTAAGAATATTGAAGCAGGCCAGCAAATGCAAGAATTTGATTATAATATAACCATCGGTAAAGAAAAAAAATGGTTTAATGCCAGAATCTCAAAATACAAAGATAGCCTGGACAATTATGCTGGAGTAACTGTTGTTTCAAGAGATATTACTAAAAGAAAAGAAATTGAAAAGGCAATTATAGAAAGCGAAGAAAAATTCAGGATCATATCCGATCAATCATTAATGGGAATAATTATTATACAAGATGGATTAATAAAATATTATAATCATGCTTTTTGTCTGCTTAGTGGATATGATTGTAACGATTTGGCGAAATGCGGAAAAGACGAAATTTTCAAATTAATTTATCCTGATGATCTGGAATTTGTATACGATCAATACACAAAAAAAATAAAAAGTGCAAATGACGTTGTTTCAAATTATACTTGCCGTGGAATAACCAAAGATAAACAGGTAAAATGGTTAGAATTATGGTCAAAAACTATTAAATATGAAAGAAGAAATGCTGATTTAATTACATTTATCGATATTGATGAGAGAAAAAAAGCTGAAGAAGCTTTAAAAAATAACGAAGCCCGTTTAAAATCGGCTCTGCAAAGCGCTAAAGAAAACGAACAGAAACTTAAAGAATCAAATATAACAAAAGATAAATTCTTCTCAATTATTGCTCATGATTTAAAAAATCCGTTTAATCAATTTTTAGGTTTATCGAGATTATTACTGGAAAATTTTGAGGATTATTCAAGAGAAGAATTGCTTGATTATATCCAACTTATGAATAAAATATCGGAAAAAACCAATAATTTGCTTGAAAATTTACTTGAATGGGCAAGGTCTCAAACTGGTCGTATATCTTACGAACCTGTAACGACAGATATCAGGGCAATTATTGCAAACATTATTTCCCTGTTCGAAAACCAGTTGGACTACAAACAAATTACTATACGTAAAGATTATAAAGGAGAATTATATGCTTATGTTGATGAAAACATGATAAAATCAGTATTTCGTAACTTAATATCTAATGCTATAAAATATACTAGTAGAAAAGGTAAAATAATTATTGAAGGAAGCCAGATAAATAATCAAATACAAATTTCAATAATTGATACAGGGGTAGGTATAAAAAATGAAAATATAGAAAATATTTTCAGGCTTGATGTGCAATATACAACAGAAGGAACAGATAATGAAAAGGGTACAGGTTTAGGATTAATATTATGTAAAGAGTTTATTGAAATTAACAAGGGTTCGGTTGAAGTGAAGAGCGAAGAAAATAAAGGAAGTAAATTTAGTGTAAAATTACCAATGACAAATAAATAATACTAAATATTTAGTATAAAGAGGACGTCCAAAAAGTCCATGAAACGTCATCCTGAACTTGTTTCAGGATCTGAATATATCAGATAATCAATTTGTTTAGATTCTGAAATAAATTAAGAATGACGGATTGGTTGACTTTTTGGACGCCCCCTTTTAAATTGCCTTTCCTCCCCTCTCCTCAGTCCTAATTCTTATACACTCTTCTAAAGGAGTAATAAATATTTTCCCGTCACCAACCTCACCGCCTCCGTTTGTTTTTGCCGATTTAATAATTGCATTTACAGTAATATCGACAAAAGCATCGTTTACACCAATTTCAACTTTTATCTTTGGAATTAAATTTGGAATGACTTTCTTACCCCGATAAATTTCTTCTCTTATTTGCTGTCCATGTCCAGAGACACGACTCACAGTAATACGGGTGATTTCAGCTTCTATAAGGGCTTCACGTACCCTGTCAAGCTTATCTTCTCTTATTATGGCTGTTATTAATTTCATTATTTTATTTTTACAAGTTTTGAGTAGTATTATTTAACTTGGATTAACCATTCCATATCCTTTTTCACCATGATATGATGAGTCTAAACCTTGCATTTCAGACTCTGAACTAGATCTAAATCCGAATAATTTATTTAAAATAAATAAAATCACCAATGTTATAAATGCTGCATATGCTATAGCTATAATTACAGCAACTGCCTGTACACCAAATTGATGCCATACTGACCATGATCCTCCAGCTAATTCAGATGCTTCCTGCATCCAGCTTTTTCGTATTAAAAATGATAACAATAATGCACCAGTAATACCGCCAATGCCATGAATTCCAAAAGCATCAAGAGTATCATCATAACCCAACTTGTTCTTTACTAAAATTGCTATATAACAAATTACAGCAGCAACAATTCCTAATATTAAAGCGCCATAAGGCTGAACAACACCAGCAGCAGGTGTAACGGCAACTAAACCAGCCAGTATACCGCTTGCAAAACCAAGAGCTGTTGCTTTTCCCTGGTGCAATCCCTCAATAATCATCCATGTAATAGCACCAGCAGCTGCAGCCACCTGAGTTGCAGTCAAAGCCTGTGCAGTACTTAAACCACTTGACACACTGCTCCCTGCATTAAATCCAAACCATCCAACCCATAACAAGCCTGCACCAATCATTGTCATGGTTAAATTACTGGGTCGCGAAGCTAAATTAGGATGCCCCCTTCTGCCACCAATAAAAAGAACAACAACCAATCCGCTAACTCCCGATGAAATATGTACAACAGTACCCCCTGCAAAATCTATTGCACCTTTGGCTCCTAAATTAAATAAAAAACCATCTTCAGCCCACACCCAGTGACATAATGGATTATAAACCAATAAACCCCATAAAGCAATAAATAAAATGTATGATCTGAATTTAACACGTTCGGCAAATGCTCCGGCAATAAGGGCTGGAGTGATTATAGCAAATTTACCCTGGAACATTGAAAATACATATTCGGGAACACCTGCTGACATGATTGAATTATCAAGTCCCTTTAGTAAAAAATAATCTTTATTCCAGCCAAACCAGCCACCTAAAATATTGCCTCCAAAACACATACTATAACTCACAATGACCCAAAGAACAGTCATTATACCCATGGCTGTAAAACTATGCATCATAGTTCCCAAAACATTTTTTGAACGTACAAGTCCACCATAAAACATAGCTAAACCGGGTACCATTAATAGCACTAATGCCGTTGATGTAAGCATCCATGCTGTTGCGCCCGAATCAACTCCATTGCCATCAGAAGCAAAAACATTTACCGCTGAAATTGATATCAGAAGTAAAATCACTAAAAAAAATTTTTTCATTTTCATATTGAAATTTTTAAATTTTAAAATACATAATCTATTCAAATTTATATATAAATTTCGAAACAAATATATATTATTTTAGGGTATATTCAAAAAATTATATTATATTT
>JAFGQQ010000203.1 GCA_016935595.1 Bacteroidales bacterium | reverse complement strand
CTTCTGGATATTTTTCTTCGAAAAATCTTACGAAGACAACATCGGGATAAACTTCTCGCCCTGTCATTTCAGCTTTGCTGCCCTGCCAGGGCTCGAACCTGGACTCTTCTGATCCAGAGTCAGACGTGTTGCCAATTACACCACAGGGCAGAATAAAACTCAATTTTTAAAAATCAAAAACTAAAATACAAAATCCAAATTACAAATAAATCCAAAATTCTAAATTCAAAAATATAAACAACCTGTTAACCAGAAGTTATAACTCATAATAAATGACAATTTAATGACTAAAATATTACCAAACAATCACTTCCTGATGATGGATAAATATATTTTTACTCTGCTTTCCATGTGTGAGAATAAATTTTCCTAAATCAGATCAAGACACTTTTCGTAAAAAGCCCTATAATCAGATCTCTTAGGATCATCTTCACCAAGATCCAGAAGAGCCATTGAATCTCTGGGATGTAAATTCAATATACCCGCAATCATATAAGGAATATTATAACCCCATTCGATTTCATTTTTCAGGGGTATAATATACTTTCCTATAACATCTAAGATGGGTCTTATATCGAACTTGGGATTTTTAAGAAAAGACATTAAAAGTTCCAAAGGACAGTTGCCTGCAGCTCTGCCAATTCCGTATAATGTGCCATCTAAGTAATTGGCTCCCCTTATTATACCCTGAATTGTATTAGCAAAACCTAGCTGTTGATGATTGTGGCAATGAACTCCTATCTCTTTATTTTTGAGATATTTTTTATATTTATCGTAATAAAAATCTATATCTTCACTATAAAGAGCCCCAAAACTATCAACAATATATACTGCTATAACTTTTGTTTCCTCCTGTATCTGTTGAAGGGCTTCATCCAATTCCCAATCAACGGCATGAGAAATTGCCATAATGTTTATTGTCGTATCATAACCGTTTTCAATCGCCGCATTAGCGGTTTTAATTGCCTTATCGATATCTTTAACATAAGTGGCAACCCTGATAATATCAACAGGACTTCCTTCTTTTGGCTTTATATCATCGATAGAGCTCTTATGGGCATCCATCATCACAGCGAGCTTTGTTTCGCTTTCGATACCATCTACAATTTTTATGAGGTCTTCATCATCACAAAATCTCCAGGGGCCGAACTCCTTAGGAGAAAACATTTTTTTACTGTTTCTGTAACCGAGTTCTACAATATCCACGCCGGAGTCGCAAACAGCCTTATAAACTGCACGAACCGTCTCGGAAGAAAAGTTAGAATTATTCATAAGTCCCCCGTCACGGATGGTACAATCTATTACTTTTATTTCTTTTCTGTACATTATATGATTTATTTAGTTATTTCTTTTTTATTATTTACCATTTCAATCTCTTCTTTTATAAAGTAATCAATTAAGGTTTTATATATTTTTTCGATTACATTTGGTGCAAGCCCATGCTTCTCTGCCCATGACTTTCTATCTGAAATTACTTTATTATATCTGTTCTTTGCTATAATACTATCTTTGTCAGGAGATTTATATTTAACAATTTCTTTAACATAATTAAATCTTTTTCCTATTAAATTAATAATTTCCTGATCAATGTTATCTATTTCTTTTCTAATTTCCTCAATATTTTTGCAATTTTCAGGAGTTTTCATACAATCATTTTATTTTTTAGCAGCCCAAAGATATAAAAAAGTGTTTTGTTAGCAATATTTCAATTTGTTATTTAATTTTTTGAATAAGTAGTACTTATTGTTTTAAGAGAAAACAATGTACAAATTGAATATAGTTATATGGTTTTGATAAAAAATAATTAATTTATTAAATTTATTTTTTAGAAATATTTATTTTAACAAAATCTTATTTTTTTTTATAAAAGATATTAATTATCTTGTGAACAAGAATCTCTTAAAAGTCATTGATGAATAAATTTTGCTATTTGTTCTATTGTTCAAAACATTATAAAAGATATAAAAACCACTATCAATAACTTACTTTAAAACCTATCGAAGTGAAAAAATTTTATTTAACTATTTTAGCCATTTTCATATCTCATGTTTTATCAATCAATGCACAACAGGTTAATTTCAATACACAACCTGTTTGTTTTGGTGAATATTCAACTTTAGAAGCCCAATACACGAATATACCCGGAACTATAACAGGTTATTATTGGGATATGAATAATAATTTGAACTATAAAGACCAGGAAGATAAAATTGGAAGTACAGTAATTTATACATTTACTGCCCCAGATACATTCTTGGTAGGTCTTAGAATTGAAACAACCGATTCATTTTATGTTATGGATGCGCCAAAAGAAGTAATTGTCCATCCGGTGCCTCAAGTTAATTTCCAGGTTGATAATTTGTGCGACGGGCAATTAGCAGTCTTTACGGATCAATCGACCATTGAGTATGGAACATTAACAAATTACTATTGGGATTTTGACAATGACGGTAATCCTGATGATATTACTTCAGGGGCTGAAGCAAGTATAAATTTGGGACTTGGAACTCATACTGTAAAACTGGAAGTTATATCCGACCAGAATTGCAGCGGTTTTACTACTAAAACCACCAGAGTTTATTCTATGCCTATTGCCGATTTTACTTTTGATGATGCTTGTATGGATGAAGCAGTTTTATTTACTAATAATTCAACTATCCAAAATGATGCAATAGATATTTGTGTCTGGAATTTCGGTGATGGTGTTCAGGAAGCTTCTTCCGGCAACATATCACATACTTATTCAAGCGCTGGAACATTTTCAGTTTCACTTGTTGCCATTTCGGAAAATAATTGCAGGGATACTTTAGAAAATTTAAGCATTAATATAAATCCTGTTCCAACTCTTACGCTGATTTATAATGAAACAATATTAAGTACAGGACAGGAAATGGAGATTAATGCTGTGGGAAATTATAGTTCAATAGAATGGTCGAATGGAGCAACTGTCGATTCAATTATAATTAGCGATACCGGGTATTATTCGGTTGAAGTTAGCAATACTTTTGGTTGTACAAGTCAGGATGGTGTTTTTATTCATGGAAAAACAATCACTCCTGTTGATGCTGAAGAAATACAAATTAAGAGTACCATTATAACACCTAATGGCGATGGTAAAAATGATTTTTTTATTATTACTGATTTAAACAATTATCAAAATTGTAAACTTAGCATTTATAACATATATGGTGACTTAATTGAAGAAATAAATAACTACCAGAACGACTGGGAAGGAAACGAGCTTGATCCGGGAAGTTATTTCTATATTATTGAAGCAGACGGAATAACCAAGAAAGGAACTATAAATATTTTACAATAATAATTTTATTTTTGACAGATTATATTAAATATATTGGAATAACACCGTCCTTCAGGGCGGTGATTAACAAAAACTTAACTAAAGATGAAGAATTTGAAAATTTTGTATCTTATAAAAATTACGAAATTTTCAAATTCCTTATATGGATTCTGTATGATTGTATAGCCAGCGCCCTGAAGGACGGTGTTATTTTAGTCTGTCTATTCGGCAGGGCAGGTTCCAAGTTTAAAATCTCAAACTAGAATAATATAAATATTGAAACTTCATTAAATATTAAAAAATAAAATGATGAAAAAATTTTACCTGATATTTTTAATAATTATAAGTTTATATAATTATTCATCATCACAGCAAATAGCAAATGATAACCAGTATGCAATCAATAAATTCGCTTTATCACCTGCCTATGCCGGATATTCACAAAATTTTGAAGCATTTACTTCTTATAGAAAAGACTGGTTAGGTTTTGAAGGGGCACCACAAAAAGTGATGTTAAATGCCAATACATTGCTTGCGAAAAATATGGGTTTTGGCGCTGCATTAAACATGGAAAAATTCAGCATTTTCGACAATATATCATTTTTATTAAGCTATGCTTATGAAGTAAAAATCTCTAAAACCCAGTTAATCAGGTTTGGACTTTCAGCCGGATTATTTAATACACATATTGATCTTACAAAAAGCGGAAATCCGGATTTAAATGACCCCGTTTTAGAGGCATATCAAATAATTAATAAAACCACCTATGATGCCAGCTTTGGAATTTTATACAATTATAAAGGATTAAATATTGGTTTACATGTCCCTCGGTTATTAGAGAATAAAATAAAAATGGAAGATGATGTAGTATTTCAGCTTAAGCGCCATTTTATTGCACATGCCTCATATAATTATCCTGTATCTAAAGATATTGAAATTGAACCTATAGCAATTGTAAAGAAAACTTTGAATAGTACATTATATTACCAGGCAACAATATTGGCAAAATATAAAAAATCTGCCTGGCTTGGTGTAATTTACAGGAAACCAATGATAATTGGAATAAATGCCGGAACACAATATAAGCAATATATAATAAACTATTCCTTTGAAATTTCCGGACAGGGTGTTGGAGCAAACACTTCCGGATCGCACGAAATTTCATTGGGTTATAGCTTTGGTAGTAAAAAGAGGGAATATTCCCCTCAAAAACCTTATTATCAATGGTAGGTGTTGAATTATATGGGAGTATAATTTTAACATAACTTATTGTCTGAATTAAAACTATTAATTATGAAAACAGAATGTTGGCAAAAAAACAAAGGGAGTAATGGGAGTAAAGTATTTTCTTTTTTTAATTACAATAAATTTCAAGCAGTTATTGCTATAATAGTCCTGTTTTTTACATACCATTTAGCACATAGCCAGCAAATTTCGTTTACACCGGATTCTATTGAAGCTGCAATTACAAATTGCGGTGATTCAGTTACCGAACAATTAGTTATTTCTAATGCCGGAAGCTCAGTTTTAAATTATAATATATACCTGCCTTTAGAAGTTGTATTAAACAATTTAAACATTAATTATACTCAAATAATTGATTCAATTCCTAACCGTTATGATTTTACTGACGGAGTTACCGGGACAAATATTAGCGATGGTACTGGTGATATGTATGACGGAGGAAATTATTTAGGAACAAATTTAGGACAATATATAAGTTATTCGGATAACAGCATTAATACTAGCTCTTATTTAGGAACTAATTGTAGTTATTTTACAAGGAAATATACTGGGCTATTTGTGTTTTGCGCTGAATTGAACGGAATAAATTACTTTGAAATAACTGGCAATTTAGGCGCTGACGGTGGCGGCAGTGTTGATACAGCAAGAATCCATTATCAATATTTTGGAAAGGATTATTATGGATATATTAAAAGGGTTTATAATGCCGGTGATCCTTCGGTAAACCATTTGATTATTGTTAACACAGATACGCTAACACAGGAATATGCAACCTCTACAGATAATGATTATCATCGAATAAATAACTTATCAGGGATTACACGTATTTATTACTTATTATATGCTGGTTCTAGCGGTAATTATATTGATAGTGCAGCAACAGTTAGTATAATGCAAGGTTTTAT
>JAFGQQ010000202.1 GCA_016935595.1 Bacteroidales bacterium | reverse complement strand
TTCAATAACAACCAATTCCAATTTTTTAAGAATATCGTAAAGGTCGGGATTAAATTTCAGTATAATTTGGCCTTTTGTGCCATAGGTTTTTGATAATGTTCCTATTAATTCACCCTTATTAATGATCATAAAATATTAAAAAGGAAATTATTATTCTTCAGTTTTTCCTTCTTCCTTATTTTCTTCAACCGGCTTTTCTTCTTTAATTTTTTCAGCCGGTGGTTCTTCGGATGCATTGTCGGCTTTAATCTCTTCTTCCTTTGTTTCTTCAGAAGCTTCGATTTCTTTGTTTTCTATTTCTTCTTTCTCTTTTGTTTCAGTGGTTTGCTGTTCTTCATTTACAGGTTCAGGTCTTTCCTCTTTTATTTCCTCTGTGGGTTTTTCTTCCGGTTGTACCTCTTCTTTTTTAGATTCAGCTTTTTCACTTTCAATTTCAGCTAATTTCTTTTTTGCAATTTCAGCTTTCCTGGCTTCGTTTATTTTTTCTTCTTCAGCAAGTTTTTTCGTTAATTTTTCTTCTGCAGCTTTTGCAATTTTTTTTCTTTGTGCTTCAAGTTTTGCTTCTTTTTCTTTAATCCAGGCAGAAAAACGATTTTCAGCTTCTTCTTCAGAAAATGCTCCTTTTTTAACACCTTCTAAAAGATGTTTTTTGTACATTATTCCTTTCAATGATAAGATAGATCTGCAACTATCTGTAGGTAGAGCGCCTTTTTGTAACCAATCTAATGCTTTTTCGAAATCTATATCGATTGTAGCAGGATTAGTAGTGGGATTGTAGTTTCCAATCCTTTCAATATATCTGCCATCACGTGGCGCCCTGCTATCCGCTACCACAATGTGGTAGAACGGCTTTTTTTTACTTCCGTGACGTGCTAATCTGATTTTTACTGGCATAATACTAATTTTTTATTTACCTACTTAAAAAGTGGGTGCAAAGATACAATAATATTTTTTTTACAATAACTCTATTATTGTATTTTTTAAACTGAAATGAAATTATTAGCGGATTGCATCCGCCATGCGCCTACGCTGAAGCTATGACGCAAGTGTAAGCTCACCCTAATATTGAAATACAACAAAATCATGTTAAATTATAGCGAAGCTCGCCTTCGTCCTCATTGCATTCGGACTATGGCGAGCGAAGGCGGAGAAAAAGGGATTGTTCCCTTTGGTCACGAACTCGTCTTCCGATATTAATCGGAATTCTCGGTTCGAACCCGACTACCGCTCCGGTATGAATAAAAAAGCACTAAAATTCTCTGTCTTTAGTGCTCTTTTGGCGGAGAAAGAGGGATTCGAACCCCCGGTCCCACATAAGCAAGACAACAGATTTCGAGTCTGCCCCGTTCGACCACTCCGGCATTTCTCCGTATAAATTTTATACAAAAGTAATAGTAATTAAAGTATTAAATAATAGTTCGCTCGTAAAATTTATCAGGAATTTTAACTGTTTGTTTATTCTATAATAGTTGGTTAATATTTTTTTATTTTAAGTATTATTTTACTACTGTGGTTCGACTTGATTTTGACGCGTTGTTATGTATAGTTTGGCAGGTTCTAATCCAAGATTCAATTGGCATTCTTCTATTTCATGATATTTTTGAATTTTTCTTATTTCATTTGAAAATCCTTTTTTAATTACAAGAGCTTCTGTCATAGCATTTCTTAAATTCTCATTAGGACCAACATGATAAAAGTGATTAAATGTTTTTATAATATTACCATTCCAGTGATTTTCAATATGGTCATTCCGTCTGTACTTATTTTCTTTCCACATTGATAATGCAAAACCGCAGTTAAGTTGATTGCTAATTGTAGCTAATTTGATTGCACTATTTTCATCCCATGAATTATAATAATCAGTATGTCTTCCTATGTAGGGTGGGTCTAAATATACAAAGTCATCTTCATTTGCTTGACTAAGTAAATCTTGAAAATTTACTGCCATAAATACCCAGTCATTATTTTTAATTAAACATTTGATCCAAAATACTTGATTTACTATCTTAGTGATATAACTTTTTCTGAATCTATCTGGTTTTTTGCCAAAGGGGACATTATAGAGTCCTTTTGAGTTAAATCGCATAATTCCATTGAATGATGCTCTATTGAGAAAAAGGAAATCTAAACTACCGCCATATTTGTTAAATCTTTCTCTTGTTTCATAATAAAAATCCTCGCCTTTTTCTTTTAGAATACTACCTTTCTCATGTAAATATTCACTTACTATTCTTTCATCAATTCTATCATGTTTTATATCATTATAGAATTGAATAATATGTTTATTTGTATCAGAAAGTAAAGCTCTCTCCGGTTGTATATTAAATGCTACAACACCAGAACCAAGAAATGGTTCAATCCATTTACCTTTACCATTCCATTTAATATTCTCTGAGATAAAACTTACTAATTTAGTTTTAATTCCTTGACATTTAATGGGAGGGACTTTAATATTATCTAGTATTTTTGGTAACATACAAATTTTTTATATAAATATAACTAATTTAAAAATTGAAAACTTTTAAATATTTAATAAGTTTTCCAATAGTTTTCAAACTCTTGTATATTTTTAAAACCTTTAATACCATTTTGAAAGTCTTTAATTTTATTACTCTTAATTGAGCCTATATTTGTTGTATTTCCACTACCATGAGTCTTTCCTGCTATTTTATTATTTGGAAAGTCTTTATGAAATATGGTGAATTATGGATATTGATTTTGCTTTGCTTTTTTAAATTCAAAATTATGCTTATCTGCTTAAATGCTTTATGCGGAGGAAGAGGGATTCGAACCCCCGGTACCCTCACGAGTACAACGGTTTTCAAGACCGCCGCATTCGACCACTCTGCCATTCCTCCGGGCGCAAAAGTATAATTTATTTTCTTTTTAATAAAAATTTAATAAAAAAAAACGCAAACGCTTGCAAATTACCGAATTTTCTTTATTTTTGGTATAAAGTTCTTTGAATTAACGATTATTCGTCAATGAAAAGCTTGCTTTTATAAAAAAAATAAAATTTTTTTCATCTGAAATTTGCTAAAGATAAGAAATAGTCTATATTTGTAAAGATTATGTATTTTTGAAATTTACTAACCCTAAAAATTATTTATTATGAACAAAGCACAATTAATCGATTCAATTGCTGGCGATGCTAATTTAACAAAAGCCGATGCTAAAAAAGCATTAGATGCATTCATTAAAGCTACTACTGGAGCTCTTAAAAAAGGTGATCGTGTTGCATTAGTAGGTTTTGGTTCTTTCTCTGTTTCTAAAAGAAATGCTAGAACTGGAAGAAACCCACAAACTGGAAAACCAATTACTATTGCAGCGAAGAAAGTTGTTAAATTCAAAGCGGGTAGTGATTTATCAGACGCTGTAAAATAAAAAATATTGTTTCAAAATAAAGGGAGTACGGCCGTGCTCCCTTTTTTTTTGGTTATAATTATTGTATATGACTGCGAAACTCATTCAATACCTTTCGCAATTTATTACAGAAGAGCGTTTTAATAGATTTTTAAATACTGTTGAAAACAGAACAAGATATATTACCATAGTATTGGAGGATATCTATCAATCCCACAATGCAAGTGCTGTATTAAGAACCTGCGATTGTTTTGGTATTCAGGATGTTCATGTGATTGAGAATAAAAATAAATATATTATTAATCCCGATGTCGCTTTAGGGTCATCTAAATGGCTTAATATCATAAAATATAATAAAAAGGAGAACAATACTGAAAGTACAATCAATAAATTAAGAAAGAATAATTATCGCATCGTTGCAACAACACCACACTCAAATTCAGTATTATTAGAAAATTTTGATCTTAAAAAAGGTAAGATTGCATTATTATTTGGAACAGAATTAACAGGTTTATCAACTGTTGCACTTAAAAATGCCGATGAGTACTTAAAAATTCCTGTTTATGGTTTTACTGAAAGTTATAATATTTCAGTATCTGCAGCAATTATATTGTACGATTTGATTCTTCGTTTAAAAAAATCTTCTATTAATTGGAAATTAAACTCTGATGAGAAAAATGAAATAATATTAAATTGGTTAAGAAAATCAATAAAAAACTCGAATAAAATAATCAAAGAATTTAATAATAATGTTAATAATATAAATAGCATTTTTTGAATAAATAACCTTTTTATTTATATTTACTGAATTTATTTTATATAAAATTAGTAAACCTAATTATTTTGAGGAGAGGATGAATTGCGTAATAATTGACGATGATAAAATGTCAAGAAGGGTGATTGAAGAGTATGTTAAAAAAACTGATTTTTTAACTTTACAACATTCTTTTTCTAATGCCGTTGAAGCCATTAACAACATAAAGAAAGACGAAATGGTTGATCTTGTTTTTCTCGATATAGAAATGCCTGAGATGAGTGGTATAGATTTTTTAAATACGCTTACTTCTCCCTGTCAAATCATAATAATATCATCGAAAGAAAAATATGCTCTTGAAGCATTTGAATATAATGTAACCGACTATCTTTTAAAACCTATATTATACAGCAGATTTTTCAAAGCTGTTGAAAAATCTTTTAATCGATACGATAAAACTAAAGAATTTAAAGAAGGCGATAATGAAGTATTTATAAAGAAAGGATCAAAACTTGTTAGGGTAAGGTACGAAGAAATATTATGGATTGAGGCCCTGGAAAATTATGTAATGATTGCCACTTATAATGAAAATTACACGATACACTTTACAATGAAGGCAATCGAGTCGAAACTACCCGGTAATATATTTGTACGCATACACAGATCATATATTGTTAATAAAACTAAAATTGTTGTAATTGAAGATAATTCAATTGGCATTGAATATCATAAAGATGTAAAACTTATTCCAATCGGGAAATCTTATCGTGATAAATTATTAGATGATATTAATTTAATTTTCAAATAGGTTTTCTGCTGGCAATGATTACAGAAAAACAACTATTCCTTAAATTTCTTGCTCAAACTTCCGATAGTCCTTTAATGTTAGAAATTGAGAAAGCTAAAGGAATATATATTTTCGATAAAAACGGGAAAAAATACATTGATTTAATTGGCGGAATAGCAGTAAGTAATATTGGCCATCGCCATCCGAATGTGATAAAAGCCATTAAAGATCAATCCGACAGATATTTACACACTATGGTCTATGGAGAGCATATTCAATCGCCTCAAATAAATTTTGCCTCATTGCTAATTAATCAATTACCTGTTAATTTAAATTCTGTATACCTTGTGAATTCTGGCAGCGAAGCAAACGAGGGGGCTATTAAACTTGCCAAAAAATATACCGGGCGTTTCGAAATTATTGCCTTTAAAAATGCTTATCACGGAAGCACCCAGGGTTCTCTGAGCTTGATGGGTTGCGAGGAATACAAAATTCCTTTCAGACCATTAGTTCCTGGAATTCAATTTATTGAATTTAACAACAATAATGATTTAAAAACAATTACGCATAAAACTGCAGCAGTTATTATTGAACCTGTGCAAGGTGAAGCTGGTGTTATTCTTCCCCATGATGATTTTTTGAAAAAACTGGCAGAAAAATGTAAAAAGGAAGGGAGCCTGTTAATATTCGATGAAGCTCAAACCGGGTTCGGGAGGACAGGTAATTTATTTGCTTTTGAAAAATATAAGGTTATCCCCGACGTTATAACTATTGCAAAAGGAATGGGAGGAGGTATGCCAATTGGAGGTTTTGTCAGCTCAAAAGAAATTATGCATTCGCTCGCAGAAAATCCTGCTTTAGGCCATATTACAACTTTTGGCGGACATCC
>JAFGQQ010000201.1 GCA_016935595.1 Bacteroidales bacterium | reverse complement strand
TTTGTATTTTCATCCGCATCAGGCAACTCAATATCCAGTTCAATGTTTGGATTTGATAATTTTCCAGTCATTAAAACAACACATTCAACCGGATATCTGTTATTTTGATACTCAGCTGCCTGAACCTGGTCAACCTGGTTTCTGAGTAATTCATATAAAGAAACCTTTAAATTATAAACTGCTTTTATGTTAATATTTGCTTCATAAGGATCGCCTGAAAATATGATTTGCCCGCCAGGTTTAACATTGAATTTTTTATTTATCACATTCTGTAATGTAAACAAATAATCACCTTTTTCAATAATATAATCGCCAAATATCTGGAATTTTCCAAGTGTATTTATTTCCATTTTTATATTACCGGTTCCGGTACTTTTAATAACATCTCCTATTTTTGGATCGAAAATCATTTGAATTTCCGCATCCGGCGTTACTTCAAGGTCCATGTTTAATTGAATACCCGAGAGGTTCACTTCATAATCCTTTTGTAAAATTAAATTTTTGGTTGTATTTTCATTCGAAGTAAAAGTTATAAAGTCATTTTCGATAATATCGGCTTTTGTGTTTAAGGGTATATAAACAATTGTTCCTGGTTCCGTTTTTGCAGAAATATCCATTGTAATATTATTGACCGGACCCGATAATTTGAAATTACCACTTGTATATGTCTGTCCGAAAAAAGTAATATTATCATTTTCAGTAGTATTAAGGCAATATAAATTCTCTGCATCTATGGTTAAATCTAAATTCCAATCTTTAAAATATTTATTGGTTATTTTTCCATTCACTTTGGCCGAGTTACCTTTAGTATCGAACATCTGAATGTCTTTTAGAATTAAATCATTATTCTCAAATATAATTTTATGTGTGAAATTATACCTGGTTTGCAAATAATCGACCGTAAAAGAAGTTTTTTTAAGATCTAAATCGCCTGAAATGCTGGGCTTTTGGGTAGTGCCTTTTAATAAAAGTTTTCCGCTTGCCACACCTCTTATATCAGAAAATACGCTTGAAAGAACAGGACTTAACATATTTGTTTTAATATTATCCAATTCTATGTTAAAACTTATTTTTTTGCCGATTGGTGAATAATATCCATCAATCATTAAATTATCAATTTTTCCTTTTTGTGAAACGGCATTTACCAATAGCAATTTTTCTATATTGTTCCAATTGCTATTTAATGTGAAATTTCCTAAATTCTGATCGTTAATATTGAATTCTTCTATTTCAATATCCGAAAAAATTAAAGGATCATTAAATATGTCGTTAATTTTTAAAATGCCATCTGCATATCCTTCAAATTTTATGTTTTTGATATTTAATAAATTGTTGAATCTGCCGATTCCCAAGTCTCTTAAAGTAATGATTAAAGAATCGGTTTTCTTTTCGGATATACAGCCGATTATTGCCATCGATTGATCTTCGTGATATATAAGAAAATCATCTGTAAATTTAATACTCGTTGTGTCAATATCTATTCTGGAAGTTTCAATGGTCCAAACACTATTATAAATTATAATTTCTGATGGTTTAATATTTATATGGGTTTTTGGTTTACAATATTCTCCTTTATTAAATGAAATAATTGATTTAATATTTCCCCTGTTAATTGAAGTATCTTCTCGGTTCCAGTAGAAATTAGCAAAAATTGAGTCCTTAAATCCATATGACTTCAAAGTAAAATTTGATAATTTAATTTTTCTCGCATAATCAAAGCTTTTAGTCTCAAATGTAAATTCTGCCTGTTCACCATTAAGCCCGGAATTTATTGTTAATCCTGTAATTTTGTTATTGCCAAGCAGTATTTCATCTATGTAACCCTGATTAATAAAAATGTGATTTTTAGGTAAATATTTACCTTTTAAAAATGAATTCTCGGCTATATATAACTTAGGATAAAACATATTTGTGACAGGAGTAAGATTTTTCAGAAATATTTCATAATTAAAGTCATTTATTGTATCAGAATATAAAGTAAAGTCACAACTGTCGCCATAAATTGAAGGAAAATACTGAAAAATATAGCTCTTAAAAGACGACACAATATCACTGAATTGATATTGACCCGTTATTCTGGCATCGATAAAATCGGACCGTAGTATAAGTTTTTTATTGTTTAATTCATTAAAAGCAGAAATAATTAAATTTTCAATTTTTAAATCTTTACCATTTCTTTTTATGCTTGAGTTTAAAATTTTAAGTTCACCATCTAAATTGTCTAGTTTGTTTCCATTTAAGTTTGCCTGTAAAACAAAAGAAATTTCCGAATCGGGAGTTTTTGTGTCAATATTCAAAGGATATAGTTTAATGTAGGGAGCATAAGCCGTGAAATTGAAAACCGGGATACTATCTGATAGGTTTACATCGCCCGAAAATTGAAATTTAAGATTTGGATCATCAATCTTAATAGTACCATTGTAATTTTTATTTAATAATTCACCTTTAAGTGAAATACTTTTATATTGGTATTTGTTCACCTCAATATAATCTATATAACCATCAATATCAGCTTTAATTTTGCCTTTTGGACCTGCATATCCATTAACAGATAAATTAAAATTTGTTTTACCAACATATTCTTTTAAATTGATGAGTTCCCCTAAATTCAGATCAAATGATTTAATTTTTCCATTAATTTTAATGTGTTTTCCTGTTTCAGGAACTAAAGATAAATCGGTAGAAAAATAACCAATATCGGTTGATAAATCGCCGTATGCCACAAAATCATCGTAAAAACCTGTAAAATTCCCATTATAACTCACGTTACCAAATTTTTTTAAATTTTCAGGCAACATAAACTTTGTCCCATCCTTAAGCGTAATATTCAAATTGTCAATATCTTCAGGGAAAATAGTAAGCTCAGAAATATCTAAATAAAGAAATGTTTGGTTAATTTCTGGTAAACCGTTAATATCAAAGTTAAGTCTGATGTGAGAATTTTTATTATAACATATTGATGTATTTTTCCCTTTTAAACTGTTTATTTTTCCATATATATTACCTGTAATTTCAATGGAATTGTTTAAAGATGTGAGATGAGGAACAATATAACCCAAATCGAATAATGAAATGGTTGATGGTTGTATTGATAAATTTATTTGAACTTTATTTACAAAGTTTTTTAAATCTTTAAAATCTGTAAAATCAAAATTTATCCAATCAGCTACTATTTCTGTGGAATCTGTAGTGAAGTTCACTTCACTGAGATGAAAAAATTGTTTGCATAATTGAACCTGGGCATTTAATTTATTTAAATTAAAACCGCTTTTTTCATTTAAATTTAATTTACTAAGTTGAAAATCGATGGTGTCATTTAAAATCTTAAAGTTTTTAATTCTTATGTCGAAATTATTAAGCAAAATATCAGAAAAATTAATTCTTTCAGGTTTATTTTCTGCCAAATATCTTTTATAAGAAAAATTCGATTTTACAATCTCAATATTATTTATTGAAAATTTCCATTGACTTTTGGTTGTATCTTTTTTCTGAAGGGCATCGATTATAAATTGGAAATTCATTGTATTTGTCGAATCGGTTTTAAAATTGATGCAGGCATTATTAAGATTTATTTTTTTTATGATGAGATTTTTATTATTATAATCCAAGTTTTTAATAATTAAATTTATTTTTTCAGAATATAATAATGTATCGCCATTTTGATCCTCGATGTAGAGATTGGTAATCGATACTCTTTTCAGAAGTCTTGTATTAATAGATTTAAAATAAATTTTTGTGGTAATTTTTTTTTCTATTTCGTTTACAATAACATTAGAAATAAAATCATGAATTTTGGTATTTTGAGCAATTATAAAACCGAGGAATGGTAATAATAAAATTACCAATATTACAATAATTAATATTTTATATATTTTTTTAATAGTTTTAAACTTTTTAAAATTAAACGCAAAAGAAGTAAAAATAATTGAATTAACTTACTAATTATTAGTATAAATGGTTACGATTTTAGGTATTGAATCTTCTTGTGATGACACTTCTGCAGCAGTAATCAGGGATGGGAATTTGCTTTCTAATGTTATATCCAGTCAGGAAGTGCATAAATCGTATGGTGGCGTTGTACCTGAATTGGCTTCAAGGGCACATCAACAAAATATTATCCCTGTTGTTCATCAGGCTTTAAAAGAAGCAGGTGTCTTAAAAAATGATATTCATGCAGTTGCTTTTACCAAAGGCCCAGGTCTGTTAGGTTCATTAATGGTAGGCGCTTCATTCGCGAAAGGATTTGCCATGTCATTAAATATTCCGTTAATTGAAGTAAATCATTTACAGGGGCATGTATTGGCGCATTTTATTAAACAAAAAAAAATAAAAGCCGATTCGCCAAAATTTCCTTTTTTATGTCTTTTGGTTTCCGGGGGTCATACTCAAATAGTATTAGTAAATGATTTTCTAAAAATGAAAATAATTGGGAAAACAATTGATGATGCAGCGGGAGAGGCATTTGACAAATGTGCAAAAATTATTGGCTTTTCATATCCGGGTGGCCCGCAAATCGATAAAATGGCCAAGTTTGGTAATCCTTTAAAATTTAAATTTAGCAAGCCACAAATAGAAGGCTTAAATTTTAGCTTTAGCGGATTAAAAACGGGTTTTTTATATTTTATTAGAGATAACTATATTGAAAATAAGAATTTTATTAATGAAAATATATCCGATATATGTGCTTCTATTCAACATACAATAATTGAAATACTGATAGAGAAATTAATTAAAGCATCAGAAGAAACTAAAATTAATGAAATTGCTATCGCCGGAGGGGTAGCTGCCAATTCCGGTTTGAGAAATAAAATTATTGAAGAGGGAAAGAAAAGAAATTGGAATGTATATATTCCCAAAATAATTTTTACTACTGATAATGCTGCAATGATAGCTATTACAGGTTATTATAAGTATTCAGAAAAACAATTTTCAGATTTAAATGTTTCACCTTTAGCGAGGATGGATCTTTGAATTTCGTTAAAATTGCGTTAATTTTAAATTTTAAAAAACTTAAAGTTCAAATCAGCGTTAAAATTGTTAGAATATTCAATATGGCAAGTATAAAAAAATATAAAATATTATGTTTATTTTTAATCACATTCTCTATTATAGGTTATTCGCAAAGTATAGAAAATGTTAAATGGTATAATATTGAAGAAGCACAAAAATTAAATATTAAAAATCCGAAATATTTTATTATTGATGTGTACACCGATTGGTGCGGATGGTGTATAAAGATGGATCAGTTAACCTTTAATAATCCTGGTATTGCAAGTTATTTAAATGAGAAGTATTATCCTGTAAAGTTTAATGCTGAAACCAAAGATTCAATTGTATTTGCCGGGCATATTTATAAAAACCAGGGTGGAGGGAGACAACCGCACGATTTAGCAATAGCGCTTTTACAGGGAAAAATGTCATACCCCTCAGTTGCTTATATGAACGAAAAGCTTGAATTATTAAGTACTGTACCCGGGTTTTATACAGCCGAGCAAATTGAACCGATTTTAATGTACTTTGGCGAGGGCATTTATAAAACAACTTCATGGCAGGATTACAGGGCAAATTTTAAAAGTGTTTTATTTAAGCAAGAAGAACAATCATCTAATTAATTTTTTCTGTTTTCCCCATATTTATAATATTGTCATCTATTAAATTTAAAGGCAAACATACAATTTTACCCAATTGATAGACAGGCATATTATATTTAATTAATAATTCTTTGCCATCCATAATTTCAATTCTTACAATTTCAGGGATTCTTATAATAAAATCTGTTTTGATATTATTATTATACTTTGCTTTTTCCTCAATTTGTTCTTGGTTTATAATATTATTATTAATATTTTTAAATGCCTCACTAGTATCTAGTTGTCTTAAAACCAATAAAATTTGTCTGCCATCCGTATCATTTTTATCTAATATTCCTTTTTCTTCAGAAAACCTGAATAAAATTTGA
>JAFGQQ010000200.1 GCA_016935595.1 Bacteroidales bacterium | reverse complement strand
TGGTATGCCTTGCGGCAATTCACCAATTAATGCAGAAGGATGCGCTCCTATTGGATTAAAATACCTTAAAGATATAGCTCTGATATTATTAGCAGATTTTATAAAATCTTCAATAATCTCTTCTGAAATTTGTTTTGTATTTCCATAAGGGGAATTGGCTTTTTTTATTGGAGCATCCTCAGAAACCGGTAATGTATCGGGCTCACCATAAACAGTGCATGAAGATGAAAATACAAAATTAGGAATATGATTATTTCTCATTCCCTCAAGTAAATTCATTAATGAAATTAAATTATTCTGATAATATTGCAATGGTTTTTCAACTGATTCTCCCACAGCTTTAAATGCCGCAAAATGAATAATTGAATTTAAATCCGGATATTTTTTAAAAAATGCAAATAATTTATCTTTTTCTTTAAGATCAAGTTCTTCAAACTTTGGCCTGATCTTGGTTATTTTCTCAATGCCGTCTAACACATCAATTGTTGAATTCGATAAATCGTCTACAATTACCACATCATATCCCTGTTCTATTAATACAACAGTTGTGTGTGAACCAATATATCCGGTGCCTCCGGTAACTAAAACCTGTTTCATTATAATTATTTTCCTGCAAAAATAAGAATATTTCGATTTCAAACCTATTAAAAGCAACAAAGCCCCTTTTCAGGGGCTTTGTTGTTGTTTCAATAAGGCATATAATCCTCACTAAGATCGCCTACTGTATCTTTGAGCATTACCTTTAAGCTATTTACTTCATCCATCTCCTCTTTTGTTAAGCCTTCATATTCTTCTTTATTTTTTAATTCTTTAATTCTTTCTAAGGCTTCACTGGGATTTAATTCATATAAATCATCAAATTCCATAACTTAAAATTTAAAATTCTAATGGCAATATAAAAATTTTAATTGAATAAACAATAAAATAAATATTAACAAGATATTACAATATTCCTAAATGAACTACCTCTCAGCAGAGCTGACGAGGTATCAATATTGAATTTCTTTTTTTTCGCTGTAAGCAGCGGAGTATTAACTCATTTATCCCGATAGCTTAGCGCTATCGGGATTGTTCAACTTACAAATTTCAATACACTGCGTTTTTGAAATCTGAGTTTCACGAATAAAAAAACCCGGGTAACCCCCGGGTTCTTCTAATATTATATATCTGAATAATCAAAACGCAAGACCAGCGCGTAAACCAAAATAATTAACAAACTTACCCATATTATAATGTACTCCTCCCTGTACAAATTTCCATCGGGCATTAGCCCCTATTGAAAAATAACTGGTTTTTAACGATACTTCTTCGCCATCGTCGTATACTTTTACCTTATTTGTCCCAAAATTATATACTATCTCCGGTCCGATAATAATATCATTATATTCATAAATATATCTTAATCCAAGGGGAATATTTAAATAACCGATAGTTTTAAGATTATGAGCATCGGCATAATCTTTATCCAAACCAATAAAATTACCGTCAATTCCGATTAAAACTGCTATTGGTTGATATACAACGTCATTCCACTTCCATGCCCATAACCAGCCTAAACCAAAATGCAATTTTAAAGAATCGGCTGTTTTGAAGTAATACTCGCCATGGAATTCCCTAAAGGTTTCTCCTTTTTCTTTTACAAAATTAATTCCAGCACCCCAATCCATACCCTTCAAAACAGATGGTTTATATCCATAATTTAGCAAATGAGCATTAAATCTTTTATATACATAGTTATCCAAATCCATAACAGGTACATCGGTTTTATATGTTTTAGCGGGTTTAGGTTCCTTTTTTGGTTGAGGCTTATAAACAACTTCATCACCACAAGGGCTTCCTGCAGGTAATCCGCCAATTTTGGAAGCATCTCTTAAAGCTGTCAAGAAATCAAACTTAACTTCAACTTCTTCTTTCTTTCTCAAATCTTCTTCTGATAAAACATCTCCTCCTTCTCTCACATGCAAATCAGTTATTTGAACTTCTACTCTCCTGTTTTTTGCCCTGCCTTCATCTGTTTCATTTGAAGCAATTGGATATTGTTCACCATAACCAACCGCAGCAATTCTTAACTCGCTAATTCCTTTTTCTATTAAATATTGTCGTACAGAATTAACCCTGTCTTGCGATAATTGCAAATTCGCCTCATCGGAACCAACATTATCGGTATGGCCTCCCAGTTCAATAACAATTTCACTTCTGTTCATTATGTCATATAACTTGTCTAATGAATTTTTAGATTCTTCTTTCAAGGTTGCTTTTCCAAAATCGAAAAATATATTTTCCAATTCGAATTTAGCTCCAACTTTAATGGTTTGTAAGTGATAATCTCTTTGCAGTGAAAGTTCATCGTCTTCTTCACTCATCCATTCGAGTTTTGCCCTTTTTATGGCTAAATCAAGATTTTTGGCATTTATCCTGTATTTTTCAGCCATATTTTCGTATTGTTTGAATCCTTCAATAATATCAGTACTGTTACTTTCTAATAATACATCAAGCTCTGAATTATATTGATCGAATTTCTCACGGGCGTTTTTAATTCTGGATAATTCACTTTGAAGTTTTTCCATTAAAGTAGCTTCGGTTTTATATAAATCGGGATTTGACAAATCGAGAATTTCATTATAGTACAAATACCCTTTCATATCAATTATTACTTCATATTTCCTTAAAGGAGGCAATGATACTTCATAAGTACCGTCCTCAATGTCGCTTACTGCTTTTGCCTTTTCATTTCCTGTTTCCACATCAATATATTTAATAATTGCACCGACTGCATTATCTTCTTCATCAAAAACATTTCCATAGACTTTAAACACACGTTCAGGCCTCATACTTGGAGGTAAAACAAATTCATAAATATCATAATCGCCATAACCGTCAATCAGGTTATATTTAACAGTATATCCTTTAATACCTGATGCAGGCACAGAAAGATCTTCATCATCATCGAGCGTATTTATATATTTTCCAAGATTAACCGGTTTACTCCAGTTTGTCCAGCTATCACCAATTTTCTTCGTTACAAAAATATCGCTGCCACCAAAACAAAAATGCCCGTCACTTGAAAAATATAAAGTTTTTCCATCTGCTGCTAAAAAAGGCCGGTTTTCATCACCTGCCGTATTTACCATTGGCCCTAAATTTATTGGCGTAGTCCATCCGTTTTCAGTAAGTTCAGTAACATAAATATCTGCTTCACCCTGTCCGCCACTCCAACTATTTACAAAGAATAATGTTTTACCGTCCGAAGCCAGGCATGCCTGAGATTCCCATTTATTGGTATTAATTGTTCCTCCCAAATTACAAGGCATTGTCCATCCATCCTTTGTTTTAACCGAATAAAACAAATCTCCGTTGCCAAACGAACCTTCATAATTTCCAAATAAAATTGCTACATTTCCACCGCCTGAAATTGAATATAAAGCTTCGTGGGAATCTGTATTCAAATCGGAAAACGATACGGGTGCCATCCAAGTACCATCTTCAGCTTTTTTTGAATACCAGATATCTTCTCCTCCTTCTCCTCCCAGCCTGTCAGACGATTTAAAATATAAAGTTTTGCCATCTTCAGAAATTCTCGGAACAGCTTCCACTTTATCAGTGTTTATTACTCCGCCAACATTAATAACCTCAACATAATCATCGTCTCTTTTAAGTAATTCTAAAAACTTGTTAACATATTCTTTATCTGCTCCCGAATATTTTTCTTTATATGTTTCTAATGCTTCAATGGCTTTTTCAAATTCTTTTAAGGCAAAATAAGATTTAGCTAAATTCAAATATTTCTCGGGATTTGTTTTTACTTCTTTTTCATAACGTAAGGCTGCATTATGAAAATCGTTTTTTTCAAAATAATCATCGCCTGTTTGGGCTATGATTAATAATCCAAGAGTAGCAAAAATCAATAATAGAAAAGTTCTTTTCATAGTTTTTATTTTTTAATAATTATTATTAATGTATATTAATTAATATTCATATGATTCTTAAGTAACCTTTCTGAAATAGGTAAACTTTGGGTTGAAAATCACAACAAAGTGTAAAGTCTATATATCTAAATTTCAATTTTTTATGATAATAAATGATCGGAAAAATAAAAAAAAAAACAATAATTGATACTTTTATATAAATATTTTTGATAAATGTATAATTTAGTTAAGTGAACAGTATAAAACATATATATTAATGGTTTCATTAAATCAGTTAAGATCATCAATATATATATCATAGTATTTGTCAATTAATGTTTTTTTAAATTCAGCGGCCTTTTCTTCCCTGTTTTTAAACTCCTCCCTGGTTTCTTCTGATTTTTTAGGCCCCCATAAACCTGAATTATCGAGCTCTTCATAAAATTCTTCCGAATATTTAAAATATACAAATATTTCCGGATTAATTTCCCAAATAACTATTGAATTATCATCAGATGCACTTGCAAATAATTTCCCATCAGGTGAAAAACAAACATCATTCACTATATCATCATGAGAAATATATGTATAAATACATTCGGCTGTTCTTGTTTCCCATAATTTAATACTCTTATCTGCACTACAGCTTATAATATGGTTATCATCCGGGCTAAAATCGCATTTTAAAACACGATTTTCATGTCCCATATAATTAATGATAAAACTTTTATTTTCAACATCCCAGAGTTTTAAATTTTTATCGGTTGAAGCGCTTAATAAATATTTTGCGTTATTACTAAACCTTACACAAAATATATTATCAGCATGACCTTCGAAAGTATAAATTAAATCTTGTGTTTCTAAATCCCACAATTTTATGGTTTTATCTAGTGACCCTGAGGCAATATATTTGTTATCGGGACTTATACAAACTGCCAAAGTACTTTTTTCGTGGCCTTTAACTGTGTTTATTAATTTTTCGTTTTGAATATCCCAAACCCTGAAATAATCCTCGTATGATGCACTTACCAGATATTTATTATCATTACTCACATCAAATGACCATATATATGTATAATGGCCAAGAAATATCTTTTCTTTTATTCCTTCAAAATTCCAAACTTTAATAGATTTATCACCAGCTGAAATAATCTTTTGACCCTCCATAAAAAAACCTACATCCTGAACACCTGCATAATGTGCTTCAATATCAAGAATTATTTTATCAGAGGGAATATGATACAGTTTCACTTTTTTATCTTCCGAACCCGAGAGTAAATATTCGCCATTTGAACTAAATGCTATTGATAATACTTTATCATTATGATATTTTAACTTCTTGATAATATAATCGCTATCTTTCGATTGAATGGAACATGGTTTTATTATAAAAATAATTACAAACGATAATATATATTTATACTTATTCATAATAATAAGTTATATTAGATTTATTTACTTAAATTAATAAAATTCTGACTAATTATCAAATTAGACTGACTTTAACAGATTTGATTTTGAAATTTATCTTTTATCAGATAAAAATTATTTCATTCCATATAATTACAATACTTTTCTTGGGCAAATATTTCGAATTGAATAAATTTAATAACTTTGCCCTCTTTTATAATTGAAAAATAATGATTATTAATGAAGCCCGGAAAATTTTAATTCTCAATATCTTGTATGCTATAAAAGACTAATGTATTTATTTTGGTTATTTATTTTTTTCAAATGAAGAGATTATTTCAAAACAAAATTATATATTAAATATTTTTTTTTACTATTAGCGCATTTTTAAAGAACTATTTTAAAATTTTGCCGTAATAAAATCAAGGTTTAAACATTAAATATAATTACCTCAGGAAAAAGAATGACAACGGTTACAGACCAAGAATTATTATATTTTGTAACAGCTTTAAAAAATCATTCTGAATATGATTTAACAGATTATTCTGAAAAGTCTTTAAAAAGAAGATTACAGAAAGTATTTGTTGATCATAGAGTTGATTTGTTAGGTCTAATAACCCGTATTAAAAAAGATAAAGAATTTTTAAACAAAGTAATTAATGACATAACTGTTAACACGACAGAATTGTTCAGAGATCCTCAAATTTGGCATACACTTAGATATAGAATTTTACCACAATATGCAAACCGTAAAAATATAAACATTTGGCATGCAGGTTGTTCCAGCGGTCAAGAAGTATATTCTATGTTAATATTACTTAATGAATTAGGCCTTTTCGACAGCGCCAAGGTTTTAGCCACCGATCTTAATCCAGAAGTTCTCGATCAAGCAACAAAAGGAGTATATAAATACAGGTTTAATATCGGGTATTTAGACAATTTTGATAAAGTAATAAAAGAAAATCCATACAACTTTGATGAATATTATGATGTGCCTTATGATAAATACTTTCAAATAAATAAAACAAAAGATACCATTCATATGAACCAATTCTTGGTGGATAAACCATTTTTCAGAAGGCACGATTTAGTAGTAGACGGGAATATGATGTTAGCAAAATTTGATATTATTCTTTGCAGAAATGTTATTATATATTTCAATTATGATTTACAAAACCGCGTTTTTAAACTTTTTCATGAAAATTTGTTTAATGAAGGGATATTAATTCTTGGAATGCATGAAACCATTTTAGGACCATATGCCTCAAAATTTGAGAAAAAAGGCATGTACTATGTTAAAATATAATGAAAAATTACATTTAAATGATATATAATTCAGAAATAGGGATTGTTGATACCAGAAAGATAATTGATGTAATTAAAGAAACTTATAATTACGATTACAAGAATTTTGCATTAACTTTCTTTAAACACAGGCTTGAAAAGGTAATTGATTATAATAACTTAAGAGATGCCGAACATCTAATTCAAAAATTGAAAAACGAACCACATTTTTTTGAAAAATTTATTCACGAAATTACTGTTGAGACAACTGAGATGTTCCGGGATCCTTCACTTTGGAGGCTAATACGGGACGAATTTCTGCCTAAGCAAGTAAGAAGCAGTGAAAAATATAAAATCTGGATGGCAGGAATTCAATCGGGGGAAGAATTATACTCGATGGCAATATTACTGGAAGAAGCAAATTTATGGGATAAAATTGAATTAATGGCAACCTATGAAAGTGATACTAATTTTGAATTTATTCAAAAAGGCATATTTAACTTAAAAAAACAAGAACTTAACGATGCAAATTACAGGCGGTTTAATTGCTTTAGTGAGCTAAACAAATATTATACAATCACAAACAATACAGGATACTGGGATACATCATTAATAAAACACATAAAATTTTTAAAACTCAATGTTACATTTGATAATTCACCAAAAAACTTTAATTTAGTATGGTTCAGAAATCAGATGATATATTATAACCAGGTTTTACAAGATTATGTACTAGGTATATTATACGATACTTTAAAACCAGGATGCCATTTGGTGATTGGAGATAAAGAGACAGTAGAACATTCAACATATAATAAGAAATTTAAATTAATCGACGAATCAGAAAAAATCTATAAAAAGCTATAATTCAGCATGTATAAGGCAGTAATAATAGGAGGTTCAGCAGGCAGTTTCCAGGTAATTACAAAAATTTTAAGTTCATTACCTGCCCAATTTAATTTACCGGTTTTATTAAGTTTACACCGTTTAAAACACGTACGTTCAGGATTCGTTGAAGCTCTTTCTATTAAATCTACCATACCTATAATAGAACCAAACGATAAAGACCCAATAAAACCAGGCCGGGCATATTTAGCACCAGCTAATTACCATATGTATATTGAACTTGGAAATAAAATTGCTTTATCAACTGAAGAACCAGTAAATCATTCACGCCCATCAATAGATTTATCGTTTATTACTGCTGCTGAATCATACAGAAATAAATTAATTGGTATTATTTTATCAGGAGCAAATAAAGATGGCGCTTACGGTTTGAAGAAGATAAAAGACTTTGGAGGTTTAACAATAGCTCAAGATCCAAACGAATGCCAGGTTAAAACCATGACTGAAGCTTCAATAAAAATGACTAAAATCGATCATATATATTCAACAAACCAAATAATAAGGTTCTTAAATAAATTATAATATTTATGGAATTTTTAAAAAAATATAAACTCATTCTAATTTTATTTATCATCTATATTATAATAGATGTTTGCTTGCTTATCCAAATAAGGAATTTCTCTGTTGCTTTTACTGATGCATATGAAGATATAAATAAATTCTACATATATTTTATATTTTTTATATTTATCGGGATTGTTATATTTTTAGGATTTAATAAAATGTTAAGAATAAATACAGAATTAAAAAATATCAATATCAAATTAGATAAAGAACTAATAAATTATAAAACTTCCGAACAGGAAGAAATTAAAGAGGAAACTACTGAAAAGGAAATAAAAATAATTGATCTTGTTCCTGATGAGAAAGTTGACCAGGCTGAAAAATTTGCTGAAGATTTTTTATCAAATCTTTCAAAAGTATATGATATTGTAATAGGTATAATTTATCTAAGAAAAGCCAAATCTGATGAATTTGATGCCATTGGTACCTATGCATATTATTCTAATGATCCCCCAAAAAGTTTTAAAATAGGTGAAAACATAACCGGACAAGCTGCAAAAGATCAAAAGATATTAAATATTAATAATCTTCCTGAAAATTATTTATCGGTTGTATCTGGACTTGGGAATTCATCTCCTAAACATTTAATTATTATACCAGTTATTTATAAAGAACAAACCATTAGTATAATAGAACTGGCTTCATTTAAATCATATAATAATAAAGACGAAGAATTTTTTATGGATTTATCTAAGAAAATTAGCAATAAATTAAATAAATTTATGAAGTAATAAATATTTAATGGTAGAAAGTAAAAATAAATACATATCAACAATTATATTTAGTATAATTATATTAATACTAGTACCATTAATTTCATGGATATTTGAAATATTTAATAATGAATTAAATATCTCATTTTCAAGCATTCATAAAATACATCAATATAATAAAATATTATATTTCATTGATTTGTTTATTATTTTCTTTGGAATTTATTTAATATATCATTTCCGAAATTACTATAAAACTTCTAAATATTTTATTAATGAAATTAAACATAGGGATGATAGCATTAGCCGGATTGCATCCTTTACTAAAAATATAGGCGAGGGTAATTATGATATTGTAATAGAATCAGATGGTAAAGAAGATGTTCTAACAGAATCTTTGATCCTGATGAGGGATAATCTGAAAAAAAATAAAATAAAAGAATCGGAACAAAACTGGATAGCCGAAGGAAAAGATGTAATTTCTAATATTTTACGTATAAAAAATAATATTGATGAATTAGCATATGAAGTTATTGTTGCTCTCATAAAATATATTAATGTTGTTCAGGGTGCAATATATTTATATGAAGAAAAAACTGATACTTTAGTTAACAAGGCCACTTATGCTTATAACCGGAATAAATATGTAAACCAGGAGTTTAAAGTAGGAGTAGGTTTAATTGGTCAATGCGCTTATGAAAAAGATATTGTTTATCGTACTGAAATTCCGGAAGATTATACTACAATAACATCCGGTATTTTAGGCGATAAAAAACCATGCAGCCTTATAATTGTTCCTCTAATCACTGATGAAAAATTGCAGGGAGTAATGGAATTTACCTCCATCAAAGAAGAAATCCCAGAGACAACAATTGCTTTTTTAACTGAACTCGGAGAAATAATTGCCCGTACTATTTATAATTTAAGGATTAACCAAAAAACCGAAAGACTATTAAAAGAATCTCAGCAAATGACAGAAGAACTCCGCGAAAATGAGGAGGAACTTCGTCAGAATGCCGAGGAAATGAGATCTACACATGAAGAACTTGAAAAATCAAATGAAAAACTTGAAGCACAAATTTTAGAAGTAGAAAAAGCACAAAAACGCTTATATTCATTATTGGAAAATGCCTCTGAGGTAATTTCAATATATGATGAAGAATTAAATTTAAAATATGTTAGCCCGTCTGTAAATAAAATTTATGGATATAATCCGGAAGAAATGATGAAAGGCAAAGATATGGACAGGCTAACCAGAAAGGGTGAGGCTGAACTTAGGGAAATGTTTAAAAAATTATTAGAAAATCCCCAGACACCTCAAAACCTTCAATATACATATATGAAGAAAGATGGTAAAAAAATATTTTTAGAAACCATCGGCAGAAATTTACTTGATGATCCGGCTATTCATGGAATAATACTAAACTCTCAAGACATTACTGCCCGCAAGCGGGCAGAAAAGGAAGAAAGAATGCGTAGTAAAATGCAGGCTTTATCAGAAAATAGTATGGACATGATTTTAAGGATAAATCCTACAGGGCAATTCTTTTATGCTAATCCAGTCGTAGAAAAATATCTTGGATATCAATCTAAAGATTTGATGAATAAAACTTTAAGCCAGATTGATTTAAATGAACCTTTACAAAACTACTTTAAAGAAACAATAAACGAAATAAAATATTCTTTAAATAAGTCAACTAAAGAAATAACCATACCCACAATCTTTCTTGGTGAAAGAATTTTAAGCATAGATGCGATACCTGAATTTAACGAAAATGAACTTGAAACTATCCTTTTTGTTAATCATGATATTACTGAAGCAAAAATGATAGAACTCGATATACAAGATAAAAACAGAAAAATTACTGAAAGTATAAATTATGCCCAACGAATTCAATCATCCATATTGCCAACCTCAAAACTACTGCAAGAGCATTTACCAAAATCATTTATTTTGTATAAAGCCCGTGATGTAGTTAGCGGTGATTTCCCTTGGTTTTTTAAAAGAGGGGATAATATTTACGTTGCTGCAGTTGATTGCACAGGACATGGGGTACCAGGAGCTTTATTGTCATTTATTGCATATTTTTCTTTAAACAATGTTGTTGATCATGATATAGAATTAACTGCAGGGCAAATATGTGATAAATTGCATCATACTGTAAGACACACATTAAAACAAGATAAAGTTGATGCTGATGCCCGGGATGGTATGGATATTGCCTTATGTAAAATAAACTTAAAGAAAAAAGAAGTTCAATATGCTGGAGCTCATAGACCCTTATTTATGATAAGAGGCAAAGAATTCTCAGAATATAAAGGTGACAGGAAAGCAATAGGAGGTATCCCGCATCGAAAGAAAGTTGAACAAGATTTTACTAATCACAAGATTATTATAAAACAAGGTGATAAAATATTCTTTTTCTCTGATGGAATTACTGACCAAGTTGGCGGACCTTTAGAAAAAAAATATTCGCCAGCGCGAATTCGTGACATAATTATTGAGCATAATAATTATAGTATGCCTAAATTTGCGAATTACTTTGCAAAAGATTTTACAGACTGGAAAAAAGATAATAAACAAATTGATGACGTACTTTTAATTGGTATTGAATTTTAATATTTAAAACTTTTTAATTAATATTATAGCCTTATGGAAGACAAATATAGTAAAAAGAATGTAAAAGGTTTTCTTGAGTTTGTATACGACTTCTACAAATCAATGAAAGCACATGAAATTACTTTGGTTTATGAAGGGGAAATTACACACCAGATAACTAAAGCATTTACATCTCTTACCGAATCGAATATGGCAAAAGAAGCCGAGGCAAATACAGTTCAGAAAAAGGTTTTTCATGTTATGGTCGAATGTTTGCAAAATATTAGCAAGCATGCCGAAAATTTCGGACCAGATGAATATTTATTTGCAGGCAGGGGAATTTTTATGGTTAGTAAAGGTTACGAGGAATATAATGTAACCACTGGTAATGTTGTTGATAATGCCAGAATTGAAGAATTAACCGAAATGTTAAATAATATCAATAATTTAGACAGAGATGGTTTGAAAGAATTATATAAAAATCAGATGAAAGAAGGACGGCTTTCCGAAAAAGGAGGTGCAGGACTTGGATTTATTGATATAGCAAGAAAAACAGGCAAGAAATTAGATTTTCATTTTTTGCCTGTTGATAATGATACATCCTTTTTTCTATTAACATCAACTATATCTAGAAACATCTAAAAACAAAATATATTATGGAAGTAATAAAAATAATGGGTACAGATGACACCCCAAATGTTATTTTTGATGCAGAAAATGAAATTTTTGAAATATCCGGCAGGTCCCTTCCCGAAGATGTTACAGCTTTTTACGAGCCAATAATTAACTGGCTCGAGGAATATACAAAAAATGCAAATGAGAAATCAGTTTTTAATTTTAAGCTTGTTTATTTTAATACTGCGTCTTCAAAAATGCTTCTAGACGTTTTAATGAAACTTGAAGAAATTTATGAAAGCGGTAAAGAAGTGTTAGTAAAATGGTTTTACCCTGAAGATGATGAAGATATGCAGGAAGCTGGTGAAGAATATGCTGATATTGTAGACATTCCATTCGAGCAGGTTGGTTACCCGCTCCACTAATTTTAATTGTAGTATTCATAAATAGAATCAAATGAGTGAAGAGATTTTACGAGCTCTGATGCAACTTTTTGCTATTATTGCCAAACAAGATGGTGGTGTTGAGCAAAATGAAATTGAATATGTTAAAAATTTTCTCACTCTGCAATTGAATGATGAAGCTGTTCAAGAATATTATGCCTTATTTGAAGAACATGCAGATCTTAATAAACCTGAAGATTTATCAAACGAAAAAAAATTAACTTCTGTTAAGGATTCAGTTAGAATTTTAGGGATTTGTAAAAAAATTAACAAAACACTTACCCAGAAACAAAAAGTTGTAGCCCTGGTAAGGTTATTTGAATTAGTAAATGCCGACAGGAAATTTTCCGATCAAAGAATGGCTATTATAAACACAGTAGCTGACGTATTTGGTTTAACCAAAGAAGAATTCACAGATATTGAAACTTTCGTTATAAAAAACATAATAATTGAATTAGATTATTCTAGTATACTAGCTATAGGAGACTCGCTGGAAGAAGGAAAAATCTGTAAAAAAATTGAAAGCTCTGCCCTGGATGGAAATATATTTATTCTTCAGATTAAAAGTGTTGACTTATATTTTTTAAGATATACTGGAAACGAAGATATATTTCTTAACGGATTACCAATAAATAATAAACGAATTTATCTTTTTGCAAGCGGTAGTTCAATTAAATTACCAAAAGATAAACCCATATATTATAGTGATGTTGTCGCTCATTATTTGGCTGATATTACCACTACACGTATTTCTTATAAAGCAAACAATTTAGGATATGTTTTCCAAACCGGAGGAATTGGTTTAAGAAATATAAATTTATCGGAAGGTCATGGTAAGCTTGTTGGTATTATGGGCGCCAGTGGAGCAGGCAAAACCACTCTTTTAAATGTGTTATGCGGAATTGAAAAACCAACTTCCGGAGAGGTTTTAATAAATGGCATAAACCTGCACGAAGAAAGAGAAAAGCTTGAAGGTGTAATTGGTTATATCCCTCAAGACGATTTACTTATAGAAGAATTAACTGTTTTCCAGAATTTATATTATAATGCAAAATTATGTTTTAAAGATAAACCAGATGAAGAAATAACTGAATTAGTTGATAAAACTTTAAAAAGCCTTGATTTGTATGAACGAAAAGACTTAAAAGTTGGTTCTCCGCTTAAAAAAATGATAAGTGGTGGTCAGCGAAAACGGTTAAATATTGCATTAGAACTAATTCGAGAACCATCAATACTATTTGTTGATGAACCAACATCAGGTCTTTCATCCCGCGATTCGGAGAATGTAATGGACCTGTTAAGGGAACTTACACTTAAAGGTAAATTAATTTTCGTGGTGATTCACCAACCATCATCCGATATTTTTAAAATGTTCGATAATGTTGCCATTCTTGATACAGGAGGATATATGATATATTATGGAAATCCAGTAGAGTCGGTTATGTACTTTAAAAAAATGGACCAGCAAATTAATAGCGATATAGGTGAATGTCAAACATGTGGCAATGTTAATCCCGAATTAATCTTTAATATTATAGACGTAAAAGTTGTTGATGAATTCGGAAAATATACATCGCAACGTAAAGTATCACCGCTAAAATGGGAAGAACATTTTAGAAACAATATTCAAATTCCAGATATAGAAGATCTCAAAGAAGACCCACCAAAAACCCTAAATATTCCTAATTGGTTTCAACAGTTTAAAATTTACATTACGCGTGATTTTCTTTCTAAAATAAGTAACCGTCAATACGTTAGTTTAAACCTCCTGGAAGCTCCTATTTTGGGCTTTATTTTATCATATATCATTAGGTATATTGCCGATCCCACATCCAAAGTATATATATTCAGGGAAAATGAAAATATCCCTATTTATATATTTATGAGTATAATTGTTGCCTTGTTTCTTGGCTTAATTATAAGTGCAGAAGAAATATTTAAAGACAGGAAAATTTTAAAACGCGAAGCATTTTTAAATTTAAGCCGTTCGAGCTACTTAATTTCCAAAGTACTAATATTATTCGGAATATCTGCCATACAGGCCATTTTATTCATTCTAATAGGAAACACTATTTTGGGTGTTAAAGGAATGAATTTTCAGTATTGGCTAGTATTTTTCTCTATCGCTTCATTTGGTAATATTTTAGGTTTAAATATTTCAGCATCATTCAATTCAAATGTAACTATTTATATATTAATACCTTTATTACTAATACCAGAAATGATTTTAGGTGGTGCAATGTTCAGTTTCGATAAGTTAAACCGCTCAATTTCTACCGTTGGAAGAGTACCCTGGATTGCAGAATTAATGGTGACGAAATGGTCATACGAAGCTTTAATGGTCCATCAATTTAAAGACAATGACTTTGAAAAACATTTTTATAATATTGAAAAGCAAGAAAGTGTTGCCGATTTTAAACAAGTTTATTATTTGCCTGAATTAAACGACAGATTAGACCGTTGTATTGATGATTTTAACCTTAACCGTATTAATGAAAAAACTGAAAGCAACTTAAAACTTATATATACTGAATTCTCTAAAGAAATTGCTAATATTCCTGATTTGGAATTCCAACTGCTCGAATATTTTAATATTGATTCTTTTACTCCTTCAATTGGCTTAAGCGGGAAAGACTTTCTTAGAGTTCTTGATAGTTATTATAGTGAAATGTTTCAAGAATCGAATAACCAAAAAGAAAAACTAATCGGATATATTTTAAGTAAAGATAGAAATGCTTATATGAACAGGAAGAATGAATACCATAATGAAAGCGTGGAAGAAATTGTTAAAAAAATATTTGAAGACAATCCTATTCTCGAATTCAAACATGAATTATATCAAAATAAAGACCCTATTTATCAAGATCCGGAATCTTCCAGATTTCTCGATTTCAGGTCGCACTTTTATGCCCCGCGAAAATATTTTATGGGCTTGTATTTTGAAACTTTTAAATTTAATATAGCCATAATTTGGATTATAACAATTTTACTTTACATAACTTTGTATTATGAAAGTTTAAAAAAATTATTAACTATTTCTGAGAAGTTTAATAAGAAAAAATAATATTTCTTTACTTTATTATTTTTTTTATCTTTATGGGATATGTTATATTTGTCATATCAGAATTGATTAAAGCAGAGATGCTAAAAAAGGCAGGAAAATATATTTTATTATTATTCATAATAACAAGTATATCTTGTTCATCGTGCAATAATTCAAAACAAAACGAGGAAGACCCGTGGGAAAACCTCGAAGATGTAATTAAAACAGACGATGAAGTTGGTGCTGATAAACAGATAGGAAATATTAGTGACGTTATTGATAATGTATCTTCACCTGTTGAGATGGCAGCTCTTATATTAGATTTAGGGATTCCCTATTCAAATGATTATTTAGCAGAAACTAAAAATGCCGACAGCTATAATACCGCATTAAAAAAAGCAATAAACCTGGGAGTATTTGGCGCTGATTTAGGATATTTAAATATGTACAATCAGACCAGTGTTGTAATGAATTATATTTCTGTTATTAAGGACATGGCAGACGGGATCAGGGTTGGACAGTTTTTCGATTTTACTACACTTAAACGCCTGGTTTTAAATAATACAAATCTTGATTCGTTAATGCTAATTTCGCAGCAAAGTTTTAACAGAATGGATCAATATTTGAGGGAGAATAATAGAAGAAACTTAAGTACTTTGATAATTGCTGGCGTTTGGATAGAGGGTATGTATTTGGTAACACAGGTTGCTAAGGATAATCCTCATGAGAAAATTAAAGATGCCATTGGAGATCAGAAATCAATCGTTACTATTATTCTGGGATTGTTAAACAATTATAAAAAAGAAGTATTTTTTAAAGAATTAACTACTGACTTTAATGATTTAAAAAGGATATTTGACGAAGTAAAGATAACAATTGAATATACAGATCCACAACCGGTTGAGATTGACGGTGTTTTGGAATTTAAATCAGCTGAAGTAAGTATTATTGATATTTCAGATGAGACTTTAAATAAAATTATTGAAAAAATAGCTAGTATTAGAAATAACATAATTAGCGTTTAATATGAAGTTATTGACTTCAATATTAAGTATAATTGCCTTGCTGGTAATTTTAAATTGTGAAAAAATAAGCGCACAATCAGAAGCTGAACTTGTTGAAATATGCACTATGATTTCAGATGGAGCTACTTATTTAAAAGATTTCAAAGCAAAACTGGAAGCAAACCCACCAGCGCCAGCAAGATTTTCAATTGTATTAAGTAAAGACACTAAATACAGATTGTCAATTTGTTCATCAAAAGACTACCCTGGAGAAGCAATTTTAGAATTATACGATAATAACCGTATTCTTGCATCAACACATATGGTAGCAACTGGTAAAGATTATCCGTATGTCAACTTCAGTTGTCAAAAAACCGGCGTATACCATATTTTTATCAGATTCAAAGACGGAAAACCTGGCTTGGCAGTTGGATTACTTTCCTTTGTCGAAAAGCTTTAAAACTTTAACATATCTGTATAGTAATATAACTGAAATAATACAGCTATCGCCAGTATTATTGTAAAAATTACCTCCCTCCAAAAAACAGATTTTACATTTAAAAAATAATTTGAGAATAAAAAAGAAAGTGAAATAGCTGCAATTGAGAGAAATGAAGGTTTAGAAAAACTGCTTATTGCAAATAAAACAATAGATATTAGAAACAGCCAAAAAAAGACATGAAAAAATCTTCTTACACTTACTTTTTGTTTCCGAAGAGTTGCTAAAATTTTAAAACTGGACACTGCCGTAAGAATGATTAATATAATTAAGTAAGCGTAATATACATAATTATAATAGAATATATTATTAAAATTAAATAGTTGATTAAAGTAAATGTTCATTTTATAATTAACATTTTCTTCAAATACGAAAAAATAGGATAATACAAATATATATGGTAAAAGAAAACCCACAATTGTTAATAACCATTCTCTTCCTCTAAAGGGACGAAGAGTAAATAATGAAATCCAAACAATTACAATTACAAAAAAATATTTTATATAAAATAAACTTGCAATAGAAATCAAAATGCCGGTATCGAAATAATTCGACCATTTATCGTCGTTCCGGTAAGTGCCAAATATTTTATCTATACCTATTAATAAAAACAGGTTAGAAAAAATAATCGGGTGTAAATTTTGTAATGGAAAAATAGAACACATTAATATAAATAAAAGTGAAGGCAAATAAGTTCTCGATTCTAATAAGAAATATCTGTTATTCAATCTATTTAAAAGACTGGCTTGAATTAATATCAAAATATAACTTATTATTCTTGCAATAAGAGGATACGGACTTACCCAATTATATATCCAATAATAAAAGGGCATTTCAAAGTTTAATTCCGGAAATTCATAAAATGAAGCATTAAAAAATGCTAATGACCAGATTAAACCTGATAAAAGGAATATTAGTAAAATAATTACAGGATGATTAATTTTATAAATCCTTAAAAACATAAACAATATTTATAAATCAAAACCAATATCCTTACGATAATATTTATTCTCAAAATCAATATTTTTAATATTCTCATATGATTTCTCCAAAGCTTTAAAAATATTCTCTCCATAAGATGTTATAGCTAGAACTCTTCCCCCATTGGTAAAAATTTTTGAACCCTCCGATTTCGTTCCGGCATGATAAATAATACTTCCATTTATTTTCTCTTTTATTGAAATTAATTTTCCTTTTTCATATTTTTCAGGATACCCCCCTGATACCATCATAACAGTGCAAGCTGCAGATTTTTCAATCTCTAGCTTAATAGTATTTAATTTCTTTTCTGAAAGTTTTATAAATATTTCAAGTAAATCATTTTTTATTCTTGGAATAACCACCTCTGCTTCCGGATCTCCCATTCTAACATTATACTCTATTACATAAGGATCTTCATTCACAATCATTAAACCAAAAAATATAAAACCCCGGTATATAATTCCTTCATTTCTCAAACCACTAATTGTTGGCTTAATAATTCTATCTTCAATTCTATTTATCAGTTCCTTAGTAAAAAAAGGTATAGGAGAAACAGCGCCCATTCCACCTGTATTTAATCCGGTATCTCCTTCACCTATCCTTTTATAATCTTTTGCTTCCGGAAGTAATAAGTAATTTTCGCCATCAGTAATGATAAAAACACTCGCTTCAATTCCTTCTAAATATTCTTCAATAACGACAATTTTGCCAGCATCACCAAATTTTCCTTCAAACATTGCTGCTAACTCTTTTTCAGCCTCATTTATTGAATTCAAAATTACAACTCCTTTGCCTGCTGCTAAACCATCGGCTTTTAAAACATAAGGAGGTGTTAATTCTTTTAAAAAATCAATAGCGACACGGATTTCATCTTTTGTAAAACTTCTATATTTTGCAGAGGGGATTTTATTTTTTTCCATAAATTTTTTTGCAAACTCCTTACTGCCTTCAAGTTTAGCTCCACGGCCTGTAGGCCCGATTATTATTAAATTTACTAAATCCTTATCATCTTTTTTTAAATAATCATACAATCCTTTAACTAAAGGTTCTTCAGGACCAACGACAAGTATATCTATACTTTTATTCTTAATAAAATCTTTTATTTCTTTAAAATTATTAACACCAATTTCAATATTTTCTCCTAATTGACTTGTTCCTGCATTTCCAGGTGATATATATAATTTTGAAAGATATTTACTTTGTGAAATTTTCCAAGCAAGAGTATGTTCTCTTCCACCTGATCCTAAAACTAAAACATTCATTTGTTATACATTAATTGTAATATAGCTATAAAAATACAGTTTTTTTGAATTAATTAAAATTTATTAAAAAATAATTGAAATCGATACAGAGTTAATAAAACAGGAGATTGTTAATAAATAATATCCAAATTATCTTCAATTTTTATATTGTTTTCAAAATCGTATAAGGTTAATGATCTAATGTCATAAAAATATTGCCAATAATTTTTTAGCGATTGTATAAATGCACGTTTGGCATCATCTTTTTCTTTCAGTGCTATATTTAATTCCAGTACACCTATGTTGCCTATTAAGAACCGCTGTTTGGCTACGTAGTACCTATAATCTGCAATTGTATCGGCTTTTGAGGCAATCAGAACTTGATCGTCCTGAAGGTTAAAACGCATAACATTATTTAATAACTCATATTTAAAATCTATTTCATTTTGTTCTACTGAGACATGAATGACTTCACGCGCAGATTGGGCCATTTTGTATTTACCCCTTCCAAGTCCCCAATCTAATATCGGTACTTGTAGCCCAACAGAAATCCTTTGCTGGTTTTGTGGTTTAGCATATACACCAGGAATATCCAATGCATTTTGAGTTAATCCTAATGATGCATAAAGATCTGCATTAAATCCCTTTTGCGACCTTGCATGGGCAACATCCCGATCTGCTTCTAACCTGCGCCGTTTAAAAGCTATCATTTGAGGATTATTTTCCTTAGCTATTTCAAAAGCTTCAAAAGGGTCTATTTCTAAATTAGGAATATTTGTTGAAATAATTAATTCAAAATATATATTTTCATTATACCCCAAAAATGATCTTAACCTTGCTTTATACATTTCATGCTCCACCTTGACCTGGTTTAGCGCTAATTCAGCATTTAAAAAGCTTAATTCCATTTGTAAAAGTTCATCCTCCGAAATCGTTCCTATATTGTATCTTCCTTGTGCTATCTTATATAATGTATCAGTATTGGCATAATTAATTTTTGAGACATTAACATTAATTTGTGCCAAGGCCAGGTTAAAAAAGTAATCGATCGCCCTCTTTGAAACTTCCTCCATTGCCTGAATATATTCTTTTTTAGCCTCTTCATATTTTAAGGGTTCAATTTTATTCTGCCAGTGAAATTGGTTATATCCATTAAGAGGTTGTCTGAAACCTATACTAATGGGAGTAGACAAATAATTGATGGAATTATTAGAAAAATCATTATTTCTTTCTAATTCGGAATTAATAAAAATATTTCCACCTGTTAAACCAATATTTTGACTTATACTTAATCCAAGTGATGAACCATTGGCAAAATCTTCAATATATGTATAGCTGCCGTCTTCCTTTTGGTATTTTTTAATAGCCCGATTAAAATTAAAAATATCTGCATTTAAACTTAATAAAGGCAAAAAATTAGCCTGATATGTTTTATATTCCCAAAAACTTTCCCTAAACCTATGACGTGCAAGAATTGCTTCAAACGATTGTTTTTTAGCTAATTCTACGACTTCTTCTAATGTAAACTGACGGATATTTTCATTATTATTACAATTAATCTGGATTGTTGAAGTTAATATAACTAATAAAGCGATAATTTTTTTTATTATTTCATTCATATCTTAATGATTCAATTGGATCTTTTTCAGATGCTTTTTTTGCCGGACTATAACCAAAAATAATTCCTACTGAAACAGATACTAAAAAAGCAATAATAATGGAAAAAGGTGAAATGATAACTTGTATGTTGGCAAAATAATGTATTGATTTTGATAAAATAACTCCCAGTAAAATACCAATCAAACCACCCAAAACACAAATAAGTATTGCTTCAGCAAGAAACTGCGCAACAATATCTTGTTTTCTTGCACCTATAGCCATCCTTACCCCAATTTCTTTTATCCTTTCAAGTACCGAGGCAAACATAATATTCATAATACCTATTCCACCAACTAATAATGAAATACTAGCAATAGCACCTAATACAATATTGAAAATATCTTTTGTCCGTTGTTGTTGTTTTAATAAAAGTTCAGGAATTGTTATTTCAAAATCTTTAACATCAGAATGCCTGCGCAGTAACAATCGGTCTATAATTTTGCTGGTCGGAACCAGCTCACTAGTTTCTTTAACCTGTAATGTTATCTGGTCCAATTGATGGTAATTCGGATCTCTTTTGTCTTTTTGTTGGGATTCGCCATCTTCGACTATTATATAACGTGGCCTGTTAAATAGTTTGTCATTAATTAATGCCCTGTTTTTATAACGCATTAAAATAGTTTTTACAGGAATGTAAATATTAAAAGATGAAGGTTTTTGCGGCATGTTATCACCTGTAATTATCACCCTTGTTTTATTTTCAACTACACCGATTACTTTAAGCCATTCTTTGCCACATTTAATATATTTACCAATTGGATTTGTATTATTAAAAAGTCTCACTTTAATATTTTCATCAATTATACATACAGGAATTCCATTCTCTTCCTGGTAACGATTAAATAATACTCCTTCAATAATTTGAATATTAAATAAATCAAAATATTCTACGGAAATCCCTGATAAAGTTGATAATTTTCTGTTTCCTTCCCTGATTAAAGTTGTTTCGAATGTAATTTCCGGACATATCATATTAATGTTAGGAATAATTTCTTTTATAGCTTTTACATCATTTAAGGTTAATCCTCTTGAGAATTTTTTTTGTTTCTGTTTGTTTTGATTTTGTTCATCGTTATTTTCATCTTCTATTAAAAATGAAGAAATAAGAATATTATTTACCCCAACCATTTTTAACTGGTCTAAAATTTCTTGCTGTGTTCCACTACCAATAGCAAGCATAGCAATTACAGCTGCAACTCCAAAAATAATTCCCAAAGCAGTTAAAATTGATTTTAAACGGTTGGTTAATAATGCTTCAACAGCAATTATTATATTATAAAGATGTTTTTTCATCTATTTTTTTGGATCTTAAAATTCAATCTTGAATAACAGAAAGTTGAGAGGTATCTTTATTTAACAATTCAAGTCCATAATATTCATATTTTTCAGGATTATCGGGAATTGAAAGGAGAACTTTATCGCCTTCTCCCAAACCTTCCTTTATAATTACATGTGTTTCGTTAGCATTACCTGGTAAAACAACTTGTTTAATTCGCTGAAGCCCTTTCTCCATAAAAACATAACATACAGAATCTGTTCTTTGAAGCGCTTCGATTGGTATATATACAACATCTTCAAATTCAGCAGTAATAATATTGTTGCTTGTAGTCATGGCAGGTCTTAATATCGGATCAGACCCAAATACTTTAATAATTACCTCGAATACTTTGGCGTCGCTATTATTTAATTGTTCTCCAATATTGGCAATTGATTTAACCTCTCCAAAATATTCCTTTTCAGGAAAAGCATCAACCCCAATTTTTACTTTCTGGCCAACTTTAATTTGGCTAATATCAATTTCATTTACATAAGTTTTCGAAATCATAGTAGTCATATCGGGCAATGTGGCCACTGAAGCTTCGCCCCAAAGCCATAAATTTGAACCTTCTTTAATTTTATTGCCATCCCAATCCTTCTCATAAATTACCATTCCTGATGTTGGTGCTTTAATTTGAAGCTTTTGGATAGCTATCATTATTTTATCTTTATCGCGCTGTTTCTTAGCCAGATCCATTTTTCTTTGTTTAATATTAACTTTGGCTTGCTTTACTTTCAGGTCATAAGCCGAAACTGCCTGTTCATATTCTCTTTTGATTTTTTCGAGATTAATTTTTGCTTGCCTGATTACAGCAGGAGATTCAAATTTTGATTGTTCCAGCGTAATTTCTGCTTCTTCCAGATTAAATTTAAGGTTAGCAATCTTATCACGCTGTGTGCGTAATTCCAATGATGAATCAAGGACAGTTTTTTCTAATTCACCTTCAGCTTTAGATATTTCATCCTCAACTTCTTTTAAATTATTGGTAACATTTGTTGGATCTAAAGCAGCAACAAAATCGCCCGAATCAACAACAGTGCCTTCAGGTACCAATTTGGAAATACTAATTTGCCTCACCCTTATTTCTCTTAATTCAAACGCAGGGGCATTTATTTTTACTGAATTTTCAGCCTGCAATTCCCCTGTTGTTACCACGTTAACAACAAATAACCCTTTTTTAGCATTCATATATATATTTGCTTGTTCATCCTCATTTTTTCCACTACTAATAATTAAAATAATAACAATTAGAACTGCCACAATTGAAAGGATTATAATATATTTTTTTTTCATGAAGAAGGTTTATATATTTTATTTTAACGATTTTATTTTATTAATTATTTTATTAATCAATAATTTTGGTTTTCCTTAATCACTGCTTTCCTAATGATTGCTAATTATTGATTCTGCATTCGATTTTCTTGAGTGCATCCGTTTTTTATTAAGAATTGTATTTAATCCTTTAATATCAATTATTAGGATAATTGTTAAATTTTGCTTTAATTATTAAAAATAAAACTTTTTTATATTATTAAACAAGTAAAATAAAGTGTTTTTATAATTAAAGCTTTAATTTTTATTATATGGTAAAAAAAGGCTGTTATAAATAAAATTAAAACAGTCTTATATATTTGTTAATTATATACCTCTATTTTATATATATTACTTTTCTCGTTATTACATATCCGTTGGTATTAAAAATATTTATAAAATAAAATCCTTCCTTATAATTAATAAAATCAATTATATTATCATTTGTTTTAAGTACTAATGCACCAGAATTATCATAGAGCTCAATATGTTCAATTTCATCATATTCAATTCTCAGATATCTATCTGTTGGAACAGGATATACTTTTAATTCCTTTTTATCTGTTAAAATATCATATCCATCGCAAATATCAACTGTTAAAGTGGTTATAATAATAATATCGCAGTTATTATCAGATTTTAACGAATCAAAATATATGCCTGAAACAGTTTGATAATCTCCTCCGGCATAATAGCTTTCACCATCACATATAGTAGTATCGATTATAATTTCGTATGATGATTCTACAGTTAAATTAGTGATAATAACACTATCACATCCGTTAATTAATTTTAATGTATCGTAGTAAGTGCCTGAAGCTGATTGATAAGCACCACCGGCAAAATAATTTTCACCATTGCATATTGAAGTATCAACAGTAGTTATTGGACAAACAAGAACTATTAATTCAGTAACTTCTATACTATCACATCCACTGCTTGATAATAAACTGTCAATATATAATCCAGGCGACTTTCGATATGCTCCACCTGCATAACAACTGTCCCCTTCAATTATTGTAATTGATCTTTCAATATAATAAACCGGATTTACAATAAGTGTCGAGATAATAATACTATCACAACCTTCAGCAGTTAATAAAGTATCGTAATAATTACCCGCTATTGACAGATATCGGCCCATAATTTCAATACTATCTCCCTGGCAAATTGTATAAATTATATTATTTGTTTTATTACAACACTCAATATCAAGCACGAAATTATCAGATGCAAATCCAGATTTATTTTCAGCTCTTACCGTAATCGTAACTTGTCCGCATCCTACTCCTTCAATAGTTAATATTGAATCAGAAATATTTAAATCAACGATATTGGGAAGGTTGCTATTAGCTGAATATTGCAATATATAATCATTCGGATCATAGAACACTTCTTTTAAGTTTATGGAATAGGTTCCAAAATTCTGCTTTAGAATTGTATCATTTACCGGATTCGCTAATTCAGGTGGAAGCAGATCAGTTACCATCATATGAACAGGAACAATAACTTCAGAATTTCCCTGATCATTAGAAGATATTTGAATCTTAGCATTATAATCTCCGAAATCTAAATCAAATGATTTAAATATCACAGGTATTTGCTCCATTTCGCCAGCAGGAATAACTCCATTATCTTGACCAATGATTAACCAATAATTTTCTGCTTTTGTTTCAAAGCAACCAAATCCAGTACCCTCTTCACCCTCAATAAAATAAATTCCACTCACTCCATTTTGTCCCACATATACTAAACCACCATCATAAATGAAGAAGAAAGGAATTGTATTCACACTCCAGTTTTGAGTTTTAAGATTAAAAGCATACCAGTTATTACCTCCATATGATCCATATGTGTAATAAATTTTATCTACAGGATCGATTGCACATCCTAAAGTAGCTCCTGAAGGCATGTAAGGCAGTTCACTCCAGGTATTTGTTATAATATCGTATTTAGCAAATGAACTATTACCATTTCCAGAGTGTCCATAAATTGCATTTTCATAATAAGCTAATCCACCCCAACACTCAAAATATATAGCAGGTGATGCCAAGGTAGTCCATGTGCTTGAATCAGGATTATATTTTGCAAATTCATAGCCATTTACTAAATAAATATTTTGGCCATCGGTAGTTATATTACCTGCACCGTAAACTTGACTTATTAATGTAGACCAGGAATCAGATAATATATCATATACTCCGATTTGATCATTTCCAGTATAACTTGTATATATTTTACCTTCTAAATAGGTTGCGCCTCCATTATTACCACTCGATATTGGACATGAAGTTAACGATGTCCAAGTATCTTCATAAGGACTATATTTATAAAAATTATACCCATAGTTTTCTTGAGCATA
>JAFGQQ010000019.1 GCA_016935595.1 Bacteroidales bacterium | reverse complement strand
TAAGTGTTAAAAAATTTAAAAACATTTTGTACTTTGGAAACTTTTTTAGTATTTTTGTTCCCAAAGTTTATTGCATAATCTTATTATTTGTAATCACCCCGCAAATAAAGGTTATTTAACAAGAAGCATTTATATGAATAAAGATGAATTAAATACTATTTTATTAAAAGTAAAAACACTTTATGAAAAGTACGGAATAAAAAGTGTTACAATGGATGATGTTGCCAGAGAACTTGGTATATCAAAGAAAACACTTTACCAGTGTGTAAAAGATAAAGATGAACTGGTTGAAAGAATATCTGAAATATACGAATTGGAAAATGAAAAACTTTTTGAGGAAATCAAAGACAAAAAGCTTAACGCCATCCAATCTTTACTATTGGTTAATATTATTGCAGCGAAAATGGTAAAAAATTATAATCCCGGAATGGAATATGATTTAAAAAAATATCATCAGGTTGTATACACCCGGATTAAGGACAGGATTCAAAAAAAAATGTATAAGAGTGTTCTTGACAATTTAAAACAAGGAAAAGCCGAAGGTTTATACCGCGAAAACTTAAATGAAGAAATAATTGCTAAAATGTATGTATTGCGTATGGATTCGCTTATGGATTGCGAATTAATTTCACGTGAAGAAATGCTAAAACCCAAGTTTACAGATCAAATTACCGAATACCATATTCGCGGAATTGCGAATGAAAAAGGAATTGCCGAATATGAAAAAAATAAAAAAAAGTATAATAACGATAATAATATTTTATAAAAATGAAGAAAAAATTTATAGTACTAAGTGCGTTTTTAACGATTGTTTTATTAAAAGTAAATTCACAAACCGACAGTTCATTATGGTTTTCGTTAAACGAGGCGCAGGAATATGCCCTGGAGCATAACCAGCTTATTTTAAATTCGCAGCTGGCCATAAATGCCAGCAAAAAGCAAACCTGGCAAGCAATAGCAAACTATTTGCCTCAGGCGACAGCAACCTTTGATTACACCAACTTTTTTAATTATGAAATGGAATTTAATTTTGGTATGTCTGAAGATGTTAATTTTACAGAGGAACAACTGAATGAAGCAACTGCTCAAACACTTAATCAATTTCCCGGAATTCCAATGGCTGGTATTTCAGGTGTTACACCACAGGATTTATACAACCATAATGCAGGAAGTTATTTTGACAAACAACTTCAGTCTATGTTGCCTCCTACAACCATTCTGATGTCAGATCAGATGTCTGCAAAATTGCAGGTTAGTCAGCTTATTTTAAGCGCCCCTTTAATTATAGGCATTAAAACTGCAAAAATAGCCGAAAACCTATCTCAACAAAGCTTCGAAAAAACCAAAAACGATGTAAGAGAAATTGTTGCTAATGCTTATTATTCGGTTTTATTAACAAAAGAAACGCTTCAATTACTCGAAGGCAATTTAAAAAACCTTGAAAAAAATGTTATCCAAAGCGAAGCAGCATACCGTGCCGGAATAATGGAATCATTTGATGTTGACCAGTTAAAAATGGCTTTGGCAAATGTTCAGAATGCCTATAAATCATTAGAAAGGTTGCATGAATTGAGCAAAAATATGTTTAAATTCCAGATGGGCCTTCCTGTCGATGAAGAAGTATTTTTGAAAGATTCATTGCAACAATTAATTAGCAGTATCGATTTTGAAAACACGTTTCAAATAGCTTTCGACTTAAACAGAAATATTGATTATCAAATGCTTCTTACACAGGAAAAGTTGGTAATAAATTCGGTAAACATGGAAAAAGCGGCTTATTTGCCTACAATTGCTGCCTTTTATAATTATAATGAAAAAATAAAAACCACCGGTTTTGATATGAACCCGAAGAACCTTGCCGGGGTAAGTTTATCATGGCCTTTATTTACAAGCTGGTCGAGAAATGCAAAAGTACAGGAAGCAAAAATAAACCTGCACCAGCTCGAAAACACAAAAGAAATGATGAATACGCAATTATTGTTGCAGGAAAAACAATTGCGGTTTAATTTAAAAACAACACTTGATAATTACTCTTTACAAAAAGACAATATGTTACTGTCAAAAAGGGTATACCAAAACTATGAACGTAAATATAACCAGGGTATGGTATCGAGCCTCGAACTTACTACAGCCAACAATAATTTTATTACTGCACAAAACAATTATCTCAATGCAGTATTAGAAGTACTTCAGGCAAAACTGGCATTAGATAAGTTATTAAATACATTATAATTCAGAAAATAAATATTAAATACAAATACAAGATGAAATCAAAAATTATTTATGCAGGAATTATATTAATGGCTTTAGCAGCCATTTCCTGTAAACCAAAAGAACAAAAAAATGAAGGTGTAAAAGAAGCTGTTCAGGAAGAACAGGAGCAACGTGTACAACCTGTAAAAATCATGAAAGTTACTTATTCGGATATTGAAAAAACCGAACAGTACATGGCTACTATTAATCCATGGGAGACTGGCAATATTGGCCCTAACCAGCCCGGTAAAATTGATAGAATTTTAGTCGATGTTGGCGACCGGGTTAAAAAAGGCGATTTGCTTGTAAAAATGGATCCGACATACCTGATTCAGGCTAAATTGCAATTTGAAGATACCAAGCGCGATTTTGCACGCATGGATTCTCTTTTGCCTTATGGTTCAGTGTCCCAGCAAGTATATGACAAAACAAAAATGGGATATGAATTGGCAAAAACTGCCTTACAAACGCTTGAAGAAAATGTAAATATCCGGGCACCTTTTGATGGCATAATTGTAGGTAAGTTTAACAATGAGGGTGAATTATACTCTGCTGCAGCCCCAAATGCTTTAACCGGTGTGCCTTGCATTGTTGCACTTTATCAGATAGATTTTTTAAAAGTAATAATCAACGTTTCTGAAAAACACTGGAATGAAGTAAAGAACAATATGGAAGCAGAAGTTACTTCGGAATTATATCCCGATAAAGTTTTTAAAGGAAAAGTTTATAAAGTATATCCAACCATTAACGCAGCCACAAAAACATTTCAGGTTGAAATTAAAGTGCCAAATGCTTTAGAAATATTAAGACCGGGCATGTTTGCAAAAGTAACCCTGAAGTTTGGACAAAATGAAGCTTTTATAGTACCAGCAAGCGCTGTATTAAAACAAGAAGGCACAAATAACCGATATGTGTTTATTGAAGAAAAGGGAAATGCAAAAAGGTTAGCTATTATTCCCGGAAAACGTTATGACGATAAAATAGAAATAATTTCAGGGATTAAACCGGGCCAAAACCTTGTAATTCAAGGGCAATCGGCATTAATGGACGGAGACCCTGTAAACGTGGTTAAAGAATAGTTTGAATTATAAAATTAATTAAAAATGAGTATATATAGTAGTTCAGTAAAAAACCCTGTTACAACAATAATGATTTTTTTGGCCATTATTGTGTTTGGGTTGTATTCACTGTCACGCCTGTCGGTTGACCTTTATCCTGAGATGGAACTACCGGCAGTGACCGTAATTACATCATATGCCGGGGCCAATGCCCAGGATATTGAAACCAATATTACAAAACCAATCGAAGATGCTTTAAATGCAGTCGATAATTTAAAAGAAATTTCTTCCCGTTCGCTTGATAACTTATCAGTAGTAATTTTGGAGTTTGAATGGGAGAGTAATCTTGACGAGGCAGTTAATGATATTAGAAATTCCCTTGGTTTTGTTCAGGATAATTTGCCTGAAGATGCTTCAACCCCGCAGGTATTTAAATTTAATTCGGCCATGATGCCAATTATGTTCTTTGCCATTACAGCCGAAGAAAGCTACGAAGGGCTTGAAAAGCTTTTAGATGAAAGGTTAATAAATCCTTTAAACCGCATAGAAGGGATTGGTTCGGTTGGATTATCGGGTTTACCTCAACGACAGATAATGGTTGATGTTGACCCTTATAAATTAGATGCATATAATATTACTTTAGAGCAAATTGGCCAGATTATACAGGCCGAAAACCTGAATATGCCATCAGGTAGTATTAAAATGGGCAGTAACGATTATGCTTTGCGTATTGAAGGTGAGTTTAGTGAAAGCAATCAAATTAGCAACCTGGTAATTGGAAATTATTACGGACAAACCATTTATTTGAAAGATATTGCCACAGTAAACGACTCCCTGAAAGAAAAATCAATGGACGAACGTATTGATGGCAAAATAGGTGTGCGT
>JAFGQQ010000199.1 GCA_016935595.1 Bacteroidales bacterium | reverse complement strand
ATCTCTCATATTAAGACCAATAGCGAAGTCTTACTAAACCTGGTGGATGATATCATCGATCTGTCATTAATTGAAGCCGGTGATTTACACATTAGTAAAACCTGGCATAATTTAAATGATATTTTAAGAAGTGTTTATGTATATCATAAAAAGAAAAAAGGAATATACAGTTCAGGTGAGGTAAAATTTCATATGCGAATTAATGAGAGGCTCAATACTCTGAATATTTATACCGATTCAATAAGGTTTAGGCAAATTTTTAATTATCTGATTAAAAACGCTTTTAAGTTTACTTACCAGGGATATATTGAATTTGGATACCAGATTAAAAAGGATAACCTTGTTTTTTATGTGAAAGATTCGGGCATTGGTATACCAAAAGAAAGGCATAATGAGATTTTTAAGGTTTTCAGAAAATTCGACGTTGAAGAAAGTAAAATATATCAAGGTACTGGCCTAGGTTTATCTATTGCTAAAAAACTTGTAAACCTTTTAGATGGTGAAATATGGGTTGAATCGGAACCTGGAAAAGGATCGGTTTTTTATTTTTCTGTGCCAGTCGAGAATATTAATGTTGGTGAAACCAAAACCGTTAAAAGAGAGGTTGAAAAAGACTGGAATGATAAAACAATTTTAGTGGTTGATGATTTAGATTATAATTATGAATTGATAGTTACAGCTTTGAAAAGAACAAAAGCCAATTTATTAAGAGCTAGCGACGGGAATGAAGCTGTTGAAATTTGTAAAAAAAACAATAATATTGATTTAATTTTGATGGATATCCGCATGCCTGTAATGGACGGATATGAAGCTACTCGTGAAATAAAAAAAATAAATGACCATATTCCTATCATTGCACAAACAGCTTATGCCATGTTCGAAGAACGTGAAAAAAGCCTGATGGTTGGATGCAATGATTACATAACCAAACCAATAAGCAAAAAATTTTTATTAGAGGTTATTGATAAGTATCTTTAATATTTCATTTTTCCTGTAACTTTTTATAAGGTTTAACCGTCATACAACCACATTGATTTGGCCAAATGACTATTGAAGAGTATAATAGCGCCGTTGATCAATATTCGGATAATATATACAGGTTTGTATTAAAAAATTTAAAAGATGAAGATACAGCCAAAGATATTATTCAGGATACTTTTGAGAAACTTTGGATGAAAAGAGAAAATGTGTCTTTTCAAAAGGTAAAATCATATCTGTTTACTACTGCATATCATACTTTAATTGACTTTATCAGGAAACAAAGCAAAGTATCGGTATGGGAAGATATTAACGAAGAGAAATTTATATATGGACATCAATATAATGATGTTCAGGAAGTATTAAATAAAGCCATTAATTATCTTCCTGATATACAAAGATCTGTTCTGCTACTTCGTGATTATGAAGGATACTCATATCAGGAAATTACTGAAATTACAGGTTTAAACGAATCGCAGGTAAAAGTTTACATTTACCGTGCAAGGGTTTTCCTTAAAAATTATATTGGAAAAATTGAAATATTAGTTTAACTATGAAAATCAACAGGAATAATTACGAAATATTTTTCCTTGATTATTATGAAGGTAATCTTACTGATATAGAAAGTAAGGAATTAATGGAATTTCTTGAAATAAATTTTGATCTTAAAGATGAATTTGAACAATATCAGCATGTTGGATTAACAGTTACATCAGATATATTTTCTGAAAAACTTAAATTGAAAAAATCTTTATTAGATATTCCTGTAAAAAAAATCGACGAGCAATGTATTGCCTATTGTGAAAATGACTATTCTGCAAATGAGAAACATGATTTTGATGCCTTACTGAATGAAAATAAAGATATTAGAGATATAGTTGGAATTTATCAAAAGTTAAAATTAAAACCCGATTTTTCGGTTGTTTATAATCAAAAATTAAAATTAAAGAGAAGATATATCCCTGTAAGGAAACTTTTTATTGCTGGAACTTCAGTAGCAGCGTCAATATTTATTGCAGTAATTCTATTTTTTAATTTAAATAATAAAAATAATATTCAGCAAATTTCTGAAAATAAGATAACAAGTGAACAAAAATCGAATGAGTTAATTTCAGATAAAATTGAGCCAATAGTTCAGCAAAAAGAACAATATCCTGTTCATGTTGAAGAAACAAAAAATGAATTTATTTTTAATCAGAAGAAAAAAGAGAATGATCAAATTGATTTGCGGATTTCCAGTAAAAAAAAGGATACTGAAAATATAATTCCTGTGCTTCATCCCAAAATAAAACCTATTAATAATCAATTACCTGACATGGATATTCAAACAAGGAATTTATTAAATAAATATTTTATTAAAAAAAATAATGAGCTGACTTTATATGAATATTCGTTAAAAAGAATTGCAGGTGATTTAATTGATGAAACCGCTTTCGATAATGATGAGACAAAGAGAATAATTTGGAACATTGTTGAAAACGGAGTGGCTAAACTTGGTGATTATACCGGAACAGGATTGCAGGTAAATAACACTTATGATGAAGATGGACAATTAAAAACATTCGCGTTTCATTCTAAGAAGTTTGAATTTGTTACACCGGTTAACAGAAATTAATATACTGTAACTTTTTTATATACTTGGCCGTCGTACAATAAAATCAAAAAAATAATAAATGTTTAACTTTAAAATTATGTAGATATGAAAAGGAATGGAATATTATTAATATTGTTAGTAGTTACTTTGGCGATTAATGCGCAAATTGATTCTTTAGAAAGCTATTCAGAAGACTCACTGGAAATCGCCTATGATGACATAGATACAAGTGATGAGGATATAGTTCAGGGAGATATTGAAGAGGTTAAAAAAGATACAACTAAGCTTAGAGTTGGCAGAAAATCAATCAGTATTATTCAGGATGGCGAAGAAACATATATTAAAGTGCTCGATTCAAAAGATGATAAAGAAAAAGACTTTGATTTTGAAATTGAAGATGACGAAATGGAATTTAAGAAAAAAAGAAAGAAGAAAGATTTTGAAGGGCATTTTGCAGGTATTGAATTAGGATTGAATAATTATGGAAATGATTTATTTACTACTGCCTTAAATCCAGGTGATGAATTTATGGAATTAAATACCAGCAAAGCAATTAATTGTAATATTAATGCAATGCAATATAGTATACCTTTATTTAGTAGCCATTTAGGTTTGGTAACCGGTTTAGGTTTTGAGTTCAATAATTACAGGTTCGATAATAATAATAGTATTCAAAAAGATAGTTTAGGAATAATTGAAGCTAAAACTTTCGACCCCGGGGTGAATTTAGATTATTCGAGATTAACAACAACCTATTTAACTTGCCCGTTGATATTAGAATTTCAAATACCAACCAGTTATAAAGAAAATAAACCTATACACATTGGAGCTGGAGTAATTGGAGGATTGAAAATAGGCTCTAAAACAAAATACCGGATTAGCGGAAATAACGAAAAAACTAAATTGCCTGGTAATTATAATTTATCTCCATTCAGGTATGGTTTAACTGCAAGAATTGGTTACAGGGCATTAAATTTATATGCGAATTATTATTTATCCCCATTATTCGAAAAGAAAGGTCCGGAACTTTATCCTTTTTCAATTGGCTTGGTTATTATTCCTTTTAATTAAAATACCAGTCTTTATCATAGATTTAAAATGCCATCTACATTATGTAAATGGCATTTTTTTTAATGAGTCAAAAAAGACCAAGAATCCTTTTCTTTCCTCAATTATTGGTTTTGTTATGGCAAATGAACTATTAAAATGATTTTGCTATTATAGAATAACGATTTCCCAGGGATATTTTTATATATAAACTTGCAAAATTATTTTGTGAATACAATTAAGTTTAAAAAAAATCCTGTTAATTTTGAGATTGATGATTTAAAATGTTAATATTATCTTATTAAAATAATATAAGATAAGAACCGATAATTTTTTATGAATAATATAAGGTCAATAGTCATATTCATTGCATTTATTTTAATAGCTTCGGTATTTTTGGTTTATAATTTAGAATTTAAAGAGAAGGAAAAGTATATTCCTTATCAAATAACTAATTTTAATGACAAGATTGTTGAGGAACTTACTGGTGAGGTTAATTGGATTATCAACTGGACAGAATCAGATAAACGCACTTTTATTGTCAGGGAAAAAATCCGTGAATTTGAATTTTATCATCAGGATTTAACTATTCATTTAGTTGCACAGGATGAATTTTTAAAAGACAAACAGAATTTAACAATACCAAAATACATTGCGGAATGTATTAAAACGAACAATTACGACTGGGATATTATTTGCATTGATGATATTATATACCAGGAAGTTGCCAGCATACTTAATGACAAGTATTGGGGTAAAAAGTACTTGGTAGATTTTAAAAAAGTCCCTGGATTTAGTAATTCCCACCAATCGTTTATTTTTGAAGACACTTATTATAGTTCCATAACAGGAAATGTATTTGCAGGGCCATTTATAAACGGTGAAATATATGCAATTTGGTATAATTCAGCTTTAACCAGAAAAATTGGTATAAAGATTAAAGATTTTGGCATGACCGATAAAGATTTTTT
>JAFGQQ010000198.1 GCA_016935595.1 Bacteroidales bacterium | reverse complement strand
TTCAGGTTCCACTTCACCAATCTCGAAAGTATAGGCTGAATCTCCGTAATAGCCATTTTTAAAAACACCGCAATCGATCGATATTATATCTCCATCTTTTAACTCATAATCAGATGGGATTCCATGCACAACTTCACTATTTACTGAAGTACAAAGTGTGTTGGGAAAACCTTTATATCCTTTAAAAGCCGGCTTAGCCCCATGATCTTGGACAAATTCTTCAGCTCTTTTATCTAAAGCATTGGTTGTTATACCAGGCTTTATTAATTTTCCAACTTCAGCTAAGGTTTTTGAAACTAACAGGTTGTTATTCCTTATAATTTCAATTTCCTCATTTGTTTTAAGATATACCATCAAAGAACGTTATCTATAATTAATCAAATCAGTTTTTACATACCTGATTTTCCTTTAATTCTTCCCGATTTCATTAAGCCATCATAATGTCGCATCAATAAATGACTCTCAATTTGTTGTAAAGTATCCAGGATAACACCAACTAAAATTAATAAAGAGGTGCCTCCATAAAATTGAGCCCACGACCTGTTTAATCCGGCCATTGTCGCAAATGCAGGCATAATAGCTACAATAGCCAGGAATATTGAACCTGGTAATGTTATCCTTGACATAATAGTATCAATAAATTCAACAGTTTTTTTGCCAGGTTTAATGCCTGGTATAAAACCAGCATTTTTCTTTATATCCTCCGCCATTTGTGTTGGATTAATTATAATGGCTGTATAAAAGTAAGTAAAAAGAATAATTAGTAATGCAAATGTAAAGTTATACCAGAATCCGGTATAATTTGCAAAGGCCGAGGCAAAACCAGTTAAAGATTCGGCTTTTGCAAATCCAGCAATACTTATAGGAACAAACATTAAAGCTTGGGCAAAAATAATTGGCATCACACCTGCTGCATTTACTTTAAGCGGTATATATTGTCTTACTCCACCATATTGTTTATTGCCAATAATCCTCTTGGCATATTGAACAGGTATTTTCCTTGTTCCCTGAATTAGCAATATACTCGCAACAAACACCAGGAACAATATAACAATCTCAGAAAGGAAGGCTACCAAGCCACCTCCTTCGTTAAGCCTTGAACCGAATTCCTGTACTAATGCTACTGGCATTCTTGCAATAATACCTATCATAATAATAAGTGATATACCATTTCCTATACCTTTATCAGTGATTTTTTCACCTAACCACATGATAAACATGGTTCCGGCTGTCATTATGATAATTGATGAAATTCTAAAATATGTGGGATTCATTACAAATGCTTCGGGTGGTAATTGTGCCTTCAAGTTAGCCAGGTATGCCGGAGACTGGAAAATTAATATAATAACTGTTAAATATCTTGTTATTTGATTAATTTTTCTTCTTCCGCTTTCACCTTCCCGTTGTAATCGTTGAAAATAGGGAACTGCAATTCCAAGTAACTGAACTACGATAGATGCCGAAATATATGGCATGATACCCAAAGCAAGAATAGAGGCATTTGAAAATGCACCACCTGAAAATATATCGATTAAACCAATAATACCATCGGATGCCTGTACTTTAAGAGCTCCAAGCTTTTCAGGATCAACTCCCGGCAGTACAATGTGAATTCCTAACCGGTAAATTAATAAAATGAAAAGAGTATATAAAATCCTTTCACGAAGGTCTTCAATCTTCCAAATGTTTTTTATGGTTTCAATTAACTTTTTCATTCAGTTTATATTTTTGTAGCGGTACCTTCAAGTGCTTCAATAGCTTCTTTGGCTGATTTTGAAAAAGCGTGTGCTTTAACATCTAATTTTATTGATAATTTCCCGTTACCAAGTATTTTAATTAAACTATTTTTCGATGCTAGTCCGGCATTAATTAAAGCATCAATATCAATCTCTGTTAAATTTTTCTTTTCAGCTAATTTTTGTAAGGTACTTATATTAATTCCTTTGTATTCTTTTCGGTTAATGTTTTTAAAACCATACTTTGGAACTCTTCTTTGTAAAGGCATTTGTCCACCTTCATAACCTATTTTTTTTGAATATCCTGATCTGGATTTTGCCCCTTTATGTCCGCGTGTACTTGTTCCCCCTCTGCCAGATCCTTCACCGCGACCAAACCTTCTTTTATTTTTAACTGAACCTTTTGCTGGTTTTAAATTACTAAGATTCATTGTTTAATTATTTTTTTTCGATTTCAACAATATGATTTACTTTATTTACCATTCCTAAAATTTGAGGTGTAGCCTCAACATTAACAGTTTTATTAATTCTACCAAGACCTAATGCCTCTAAAGTTCTTTTTTGGCGTTTACTTAAACCAATTTTACTTCTTTTTTGTCTTATTTTTATTTTAGCCATTTTTTATATTCCTATCCATTAAAAACTTTATCTACAGTAATTCCTCTTTGATCGGCAATTGTATAAGCGTCCCTGAGTTCAAGTAATGCGTTAAATGTAGCTTTTACCAAATTATGCGGATTCGATGAACCTTTTGATTTTGCTAAAACATCGGTAATACCAGCGCTTTCAAGAACTGCTCTCATAGCACCACCTGCTTTAACGCCGGTACCATTAGAAGCAGGTTTTAAGAATACCCTTGCGCCGCCAAATTTAGAATTTTGTACATGCGGAATAGTTCCATTAATTATCGGAACTTTAATTAAACTTTTTTTGGCATCTTCTATTCCCTTGGCAATAGCTGTAGTTACTTCATTAGCTTTGCCTAGTCCGTAGCCAACAATTCCATTTTCGTTTCCAACAACAACAATTGCTGAAAAACTGAATGCACGACCTCCTTTAGTTACTTTTGTAACCCTTTGTATACTTACTAAAGTATCTTTTAATTCTAAATCGCTAGTTTTAACTTTTCTTATACTTACTGCCATAATTTGTTAAATTTTTAAGCCTCCTTCCCTCGCTGCTTCGGCTAGTTTTTTTACTCTACCATGATAAAGATATCCGTTCCTGTCAAAAACCACAGATTTAATGCCTTTTTCAATAGCTTTTTTAGCAATTAACTTGCCAACCAATCTAGCTTGTTCAGTTTTTGAAATGCCTTTTTTTTCTAAGATTTCTTTTTCTAAAGAGGAGGCCGAAACTAAAGTGTTACCATCAATATCATCGACCAATTGAACAGATATATTTCTATTACTTCTGAATACTGACATCCTTGGAATTTCCGGTGTTCCTGAAATAATTTTTCTAATCCGATGTTTTATCCTAAGTCTTCTATCTTTTTTCGCTAAAGCCATAAATTTTAAATATTTATATTTTATGTTGCTGCTTTTCCTGTTTTTTTCCTTATTTGTTCACCAACAAACTTAATTCCTTTTCCTTTATAAGGTTCTGGTTTTCTCAGAGATCTGAGCTTTGCTGCCACATGTCCTATTAATTGTTTATCGCAACTTTTTAGAGTAATAACTGGATTACTTCTTCTTTCGGTTACAGTCTTTACTTTTATTTCCGGTGGCAATTTAAAATGGATATCGTGTGAATAACCTAAACTTAATTCTAATATTTGTCCTTTAGCTTCTGCTCTGAATCCAACGCCAACAAGTTCCTGTTTTATTTGGTATCCTTTCGAAACTCCAATTATCATATTATTAATTAATGTCCTATACAAGCCATGCATTGCTTTATGTCTTTTTTGATTTGTAGGACGCTCTACTTTTACCTGGTTATCTTCAATTATAATTTTAATTTCAGGATTAATTTTTTGAGTTAATTCTCCCAGAGGTCCTTTCACCAAAACAATATTCTCTTTATCAACAGTTATATTGACCTGTTCAGGTATATTAACTGGTAAGTTTCCTACTCGTGACATTTTTATTCCTCCAAATTAATAGACTTGACAAATTACTTCACCACCAATATTCCTTTTCCTGGCTTCTTTATCAGTCATTACTCCTTGTGAAGTAGATATTATTGCTATTCCCAGTCCGTTTAAGACCCTAGGAATTTCTTTTGAATTTTTATAAATCCTTAAACCGGGGGTGCTAATCCGTTTAATAGATTTAATAGCTGGCTGTTTTGATTCAGGATGATATTTTAAAGCTATTTTAATCTGGCCTTGGTATCCTTCATCTTCAAATTTATAATTTAAAATATAGCCCGATTCGTACAGGATTTTTGTTATATCCTTTTTAATATTTGAAGCAGGTATTTCAACAATCCTATGCCTTGCTTTTACTGCATTCCTAATTTGTGTTAAATAATCTGCTATTGGATCTGTTATCATTTTATTATCCAGTTTATTATTTTACCAACTTGCTTTTTTAATTCCAGGTATGAGACCTGCCGATGCCATTTCTCTGAATGTAATCCTGCTCAGTCCGAAATGCCTGATATATCCTTTTGGTCTACCCGTTAATTTGCATCTATTATGTAACCTGACTGGATTAGAGTTTCTTGGTAACCTGCTTAATCCAACATAATCACCTTTAGCTTTTAATTTCATTCTTTTTTCCGCATATTTTTCAACTAGTTCCTGCCGCTTTATTTCGCGTGCTTTCATCGATTCTTTAGCCATTTTAATTCTTTTTAATATTTTTAAAGGGTATGCCAAATTCTCTTAATAATGCAAAACCTTCTTCATCAGTTTTTGCAGATGTAACGAAAGATATTTCCAATCCCAGTATTTTATTTATTTTATCAATGTCAACTTCAGGAAATATGATGTGTTCTGAGATTCCAAATGTAAAATTACCCCTATTATCAAATTTAGTGTTAATTCCTCTAAAATCTCGAATTCTGGGAAGGGCAATACAAATTAATCTTTCGAGAAATTCATACATTCTGTCTTCTCTTAGAGTAACTTTTACTCCGATTGGCATTTTCCTCCTAAGTTTAAAATTTGAAATATCCTTGGTTGCAAGAGTCTGAACAGCTTTTTGTCCTGCAATTGCACTAAGGTCATCTGTTGCTGTATCAATTAATTTTTTATCAGCAACTGCCTGACCAACTCCTTGATTCAAAACAATTTTCTGAAGCTTAGGCACTTGCATAATTGACTTATATTTAAATTCCTGCATTAATGCAGGAACTATTTCTTCTTTATATTTCTTTTTTAAGTTTGGCGCGTATTCCATTATTTAATTTCCTCTCCTGATTTTTTAGAATACCTGATAAGTTTGTTGTCTTTATTTAATTTTCTTCCAATTCTTGTTGTTTCACCAGTCGAAGGATCAACAAGCATTAAATTAGATATATGTATAGGAGCTTCCTTTTTCATTATTCCTCCTTGCGGATTTTGTGAGTTTGGTTTTGAATGTTTTGAAACCATATTTACTCCTTCTACGATTGCCCGGCTCGATTTTCTGTTAACCTCGAGGACTCGTCCCTGCTGGCCTCTCGAATCTCCTGCAATTACAATAACTGTATCTCCTTTTTTAATATGTAATTTAATTTGCATTGACTATATATTTAAAATTAAAGTACCTCTGGTGCTAATGAAACAATTTTCATATAGTTGTCACGTAATTCCCTGGCAACAGGGCCAAAAATACGTGTACCTCTTAATTCTTCCAAGTTATTTAATAGTACTACTGCATTATCATCAAAGCGGATATAAGAACCATCCTGTCGTCTGATTTCTTTTTTAGTTCTTACCACAATAGCTTTTGTAACAGTGCCTTTTTTTATTTCACCTGCTGGCAGGGCGCTTTTAACAGTAACTATAATTTTATCGCCAATAGTGGCATATCTTTTTCCTGTACCACCTAATACTCTGATACAGAGAACTTCTTTTGCTCCGCTATTATCGGCTACTGTTAATTTACTTTCTTGTTGTACCATAATTATTTAACCCTTTCAATTATTTCAACTAATCTCCAATTTTTATTTTTACTTAATGGACGGGTTTCCATAATCCTTACTGTATCTCCAATATTACAAGAGTTTTCATCATCATGAGCCATAAATTTTGAAGTTTTATTTACAAATTTTCCATATATTGGATGTTTAACTTTACGTTTCACCTCAACAATAATAGATTTATTCATTTTATTGCTCACGACAATGCCAATTCTTTCTTTACGTAAATTTCTTTCCATTAGATAATATATTAACTTTCTTTATTAGTCTCAATTTTTTCCCTTATATTTAATTCAGTTAAAAGCCTTGCAATATTTTTTCTTGTTTCCCTTATTTTTAAAGGATTTTCAAGCGGGGAAACAGCGTGATTTAAATTTTGCCGAATTAAAAAGCTTTTTTCCGTTTCAATTTTTTCAATCAATTCCTTTGTTGTTAATTCTTTAATTTCAGAACTTTTCATTTTATTATCAATTAAATATTTTCTACGTAATCTCTACGTACAACAAATTTAGTAGTGATTGGTAATTTTTGGGCTCCAAGACTTAAGGCTTTTTTAGCCACTTCATAAGAAACACCTTCAATTTCCATTATAATTCTTCCTGGGGTTACGGGCACAACAAAACCTTCAGGAGCGCCTTTTCCTTTACCCATACGTACTTCAGCAGGTTTTTTGGTTATTGGCTTATCAGGGAATACTCTTATCCATAATTGGCCTTCACGTTTCATATGCCTGGTAGTTGCCTGACGGGCTGCTTCTATTTGCCTTCCGGTAATCCACTGTGATTGTAAGGCTTTTATTCCGAAAGTGCCAAAGGCTAATTGATTGCCTCTTTGCGCATTGCCTTTCATCCGGCCTTTTTGACTTCTTCTATATTTTGACTTTTTCGGTTGTAACATTGTCTTCTATATTTATTTTCTGCGCTGTTTTTTAAATTTAGATTTAGTAGTATTTGGTTTTGCACCAATATTTGGTGATAAATCTCTTTTTCCAAATACCTCCCCGACACAAATCCATACTTTAACTCCTATTGCTCCTACTTTTGTATTTGCTACGCTTAAGGCATAATCTATATCAGTTCTTAATGTATGTAAAGGAATTCTGCCTTCTTTATATGTTTCAGTTCTTGCCATTTCTGCACCTCCTAAACGACCAGATATTAATACTTTTATTCCTTCCGCACCCATTCGCATTGTTGAAGCGATGGCCATTTTTATAGCTCGCCTGTATGAAATTTTCCCTTCAATTTGCCGGGCAATATTATTTGCTACAATTGTTGCATCTAATTCAGGTCGTTTTACTTCGAAAATATTAATTTGAACTTCTTTCTTAGTTATTTTTTTCAATTCTTCCTTTAGTTTATCAACTTCTTGTCCTCCTTTTCCAATTATAATTCCAGGTCGGGCAGTATTTACAGTAACGGTTATAAGCTTTAAAGTTCTTTCTATAATAATTTTAGAAATACTTGCTTTTGCTAAACGGGCATGTAAATATTCTCGTATTTTAGAATCTTCATAGATTTTATCAGAGTAATTTTTTCCTCCGTACCAATTCGAATCCCAGCCTTTAATGATTCCTAATCTATTTCCTATTGGATTAACTTTTTGTCCCATTAATTATGAATTTGTTGTCTTGGTTTCTTGATTTATATTTAAACTATCTAAAACAATTGTAACATGATTTGATCTCTTCCGGATTCTATATGCTCTGCCTTGCGGAGCAGGCTGAATTCGCTTAAGAGTCCTGCCTTGGTTCACAAAAGCTTCTTTTACATATAAATTACTTTCTTCAATTCTTACACCTTCGTTTTTTTGCTGCCAGTTTGCAATAGCTGAAAGCAGTAATTTTTCGACATGTTTTGAAGCTTCTTTAGTATTAAATTTTAAAATATCAAGAGCTTTATTTACTTCCAAACCTCTAATCATATCTATAACCAATCTCATTTTACGAGGTGAGGTAGGACAATTATTCAGTACCGCA
>JAFGQQ010000197.1 GCA_016935595.1 Bacteroidales bacterium | reverse complement strand
TTTTTGTGTTGGTGATACGGGATACGGACTCTTAATTTTAATAGGAACACTTATTTACAGGCGGAAAGCCAGTAAAACATTAAAACCGATCTTATCCCTGGCAGCCTATTTGGGATCTGCTACAATAATAATGGGATTAATTTCAGGGACTTTTTTCGGGATAAATTTAATTGAAATTAAAAGTTATCCTTTAAGAGATATTATTCTCGAGCCATTGAATTTATTTTGGCTGGCTATAGGTATCGGAGGGGTTCAGATATTCTATGGAATGATAATCAAAGCAGCAAACCAGATAAAACAATACGGATTTAAATACGGATTATCGACCATTGGCTGGATTTTTCTAATTATAAATGCCGGAGGACTTATCGGCTTAAAGCAAATTGGAATAGAAAACGAAATGCTTTCTTTAATTTTTAAAATAGGTTTTGCTATAGGTGGCTGTATGATACTATTTTTTGCAAATCCCGACAAAAATATCATTATAAGTATATTTTCAGGGCTATATAATGTATATAACGTGTTAATAAGTATATTTGGTGATCTACTGTCCTATATTCGATTATTTGCTTTAGGAATTTCAAGCAGCATATTAGGATTGGTATTTAACCAGATAGCAATCCAGTTTATTGATATTGGAATAATTGGTTGGCTATTGTTTATTATAATTTTGTTAATTGGCCATGGATTAAATATATTTATGGCGTGTTTAGGAGCATTTGTTCATCCTATGCGTTTAACATTTGTCGAATTTTATAAAAATGCCGGCTTTACCGGAGGCGGCAAACAATATAAACCTTTTTCAAAATAGAATAATAAATTATAAAAAATAGGAGAATTATATTATGAACACACCAGTATTTTTAGCTTATGCAGGAGTTGCAATAATGATTGCATTAACAGGTTTTGGCAGTGTAATCGGAGTAACAATGGGCGGAAATGCATCTATTGGAGCCCTGAAGAAAAATCCCGATAAATTCGGCAACTATATGCTTCTGTCTGCCTTGCCAGGCACACAGGGTTTATATGGATTTGGCGGATATTTTGTTATTGACAAGTTATTTAAATTAATTAATCCTGAAATTACCATGTTTAATGGTGCTGCCATACTTGCAATGGGCGTTTTTCTTGGATTTGTCGGATTTTTTTCTGCAATAAAGCAAGGATCTATAATAGCTAATGGTATTGTTAGCATTGGCGATGGTTACGATGTATTTGGCAACAGCCTTATTCTTGCAGTATTTCCCGAATTATACGCTATAATCGCTTTTGCCGGAACATTCTTAATTAGCTCAGCTTTATAATTCGGTATTCATTATACTGAAAAATATTTTTTATAAAAATATCGCAGAGGCCTTGGGTAACATATTATTCTCAGCGTCTCTGCGCATTTGCAGTTTCGTCTTTTTATTAATAAATTTTCTCATTATTGCTATTTATTTTATATTTGGTCAAGAATACCAGATTTATAATGAGAAAAAACATATTAATATTCCTTACTAATTTTCTAATAATCAACTTAATTCAATCCCAGGAAAAATTTGTACAGGAAGGTCTGGCCTCATACTATGCAAACAAGTTTGAAGGCCGGACTACCGCTAACGGTGAAAAATATGAACACGATAAGCTTACAGGATCACATCTTACTTTACCTTTTGGTACCATGGTTAAAGTTACCAACCTCGAAAATAATAAATCGGTTATTATCAGGATAAACGACCGCGGGCCATTTATAAAAGACAGAATTATTGATGTTTCTAAATCTGCAGCAGAATTGCTCGATTTTATAGAAGCAGGCCTGGTTAATGTAAAAATTGAGGTGGTTGAAAATGCACCCGATAAGATCGAAGAAGAGAAAAAAGAAGAAAGCATTGAAGTTGAAACAAAAATACCTGAGAAAATTACTGCCATTGACAATGATAAAAATCCTTACTATTCTTTTAATATAAAAAAAATCAATCCCCAGGGTTATGGTATTCAAATCGGAAGTTATAAAGAAATGGTAAATTTAGCCAGGTTATCGGAAGAAGTTAAAACCAAATACGGCAAAGATGTAATTGTGCAGGTAAGTAAAATTAAAAATGAAAAACTTTACAGGATTATTCTGGGTACTTTTCCTACAAAAAACGAAGCACTTGAATTTAAAGAAAATTTAAAAAAAGAATTCAGTGATTGTTATATTATTGCATTCTAAAAAATGTCTTTGCCCAAAATCAATAGTTTTTAATAATTAAGCCAAACCTTTAAATAATTTTTTTATTTTTGCGCCCTATTACGTTAAATTAAGAAAAATATTTTATGAAAGATTTAGCAATAGGTATTGATATAGGAGCGACATTTACCAAGATTGGTATAACTGATAAAGAAGGTAATATTCTTACTGAAAGTTCTATTAGTACTGATAAACATGATAAAATAGAGCCTTACCTTTCTGAGTTATATGAAAAAATAAGTAACGACCTTAAAAAAATTGAAAATACCACTAATTTAATTGGCATTGGTGTTGGTGCCCCAAATGGCAATTATCATAAAGGAACGATTGAAAATCCGCCAAATTTAAGATGGAAAGGCATAATCCCTTTTACTGACCTGATGAAAAAATATTTTAATGATTTACCTGTGTTTTTAACCAACGATGCAAACGCAGCTGCCATGGGTGAAAATATTTTCGGTGCAGGAAAAAACATGAAAAATTTTGTAATGATTACTTTAGGCACAGGATTAGGAGGAGGTATAATAATTGATGATAAATTATATTACGGTCATGATGGATTTGCAGGGGAACTGGGGCATATAAATGTAAAAAAAAATGGTCGTGTTTGTGGTTGTGGCAAGAGAGGATGCCTGGAAACATATGTTTCGGCGACCGGGATTAGAAGGACCATTTATGAACTTTTATCACAAGAAACAACTGATAGTGAATTGAGAAATATTAGTTTTAACCAGCTTACAGCCAAAATGATTACAGAAGCTGCAGAAAAAGGTGATAAAATAGCTCTGGAGGCATTTGAAATAACTGGTGCGAGCCTTGGAAAAGCTCTTGCCGACATTGTTGTTATTTTAAGCCCTGAGGCATTTTTCCTTTTCGGCGGATTAACAAATGCAGGTGATTTTTTACTTAAACCTACCCGGAAACATTTCGAAAATAACCTGATGCCCATCTTTAAAAACAAAATAAAAATACTGCCATCAGGATTACAAGATAAAAATATAGCTATTTTAGGAGCAAGCGCTATGGTTTGGTCAGCATTGGCAAAGTATTAATATTAAGTCATTATATCCATTTATTTCAAAATTATATTTTCATATAATTTAATTGTTTTTATTAAAAATTATTTATTTTTAGTTAAGTTAAATTATTAATCAACATCAAAACAATTAAAAATGAAACAAGCATGATTAAAATAATCATTAAACATACACGACAATGATTATTTTAATCATGCGGTTCCATCTGACAATTAAAAA
>JAFGQQ010000196.1 GCA_016935595.1 Bacteroidales bacterium | reverse complement strand
TGGTGTTGGCCTTCTTATTGCATTTGCATGTACAACTTTACTGATTATAAAAGCTGCTTATCACGGTACAGCGTGGCATATTGTTACTTTCAGTGTTTTTGGTGCCGGATTAATTAATCTATATACTGCTTCAACATTATTTCATGGTGCCTTAAACATAAAAAAAAAATACAACCTCAACCGGTTTGACCATTCATCAATATATATCCTTATTGCTGCTACCTATACTCCTTTTGCATTATTAGGTATTAAAGGTGCCTTTGGCTGGGTAGTGTTCGGGTTAGTCTGGGCAATGGCAATTTCGGGAGTGGTTTTTAAAATTTGGTTTTATTCCCAAAAATTCCGCAGCATCTCAGCCTGGTTATATATAGCAATGGGCTGGACTGGTATAATAGCAATTATGCCAATCATAAAAAATGTTCCAAATCTATCGCTTTGGTTTTTATTAGCGGGTTGTTTGGCCTATTCATTCAGCATTATTTTTTATCTCATTGAAAAAATTCCCTATGGCCATGGAATATTTCATCTTTTTATCCTGTTTGGAAGTATTTGCCATTTTTTTTCGCTTCTTTTTATACTTTAGAAGGTAATTCACAATTTTGCTAAATAATTTCGGAAAACATTTTTGTGAGAAATAACCAAAATAAGCCCATTTGAAATATTATGTTATCTTATTTAACGACTACAATTTTTCTTTGTATATTACTGTTTCCTGTATTGAGCCAAATAATATATATTCCATTAGTTAAACCTGATGCATTAAAAAGAAATTTGTAATTTCCGGGCATTCTATTATTACTCTCCAGTGTAGAAATAATTTTACCAAACATATCAGTAATATAGAGATTAACATATGTTTCAGTATTTATTGAGTAATAAATAGTGGTTATAGCCTGTACAGGATTCGGATAATTATTAATTTTTATAGCACTTCCATCTGTATAGTTATCAGCGATTTCATTCGGTGTTAGATTGTCGTTAATGTAACTTTTCATCCATAAATACATGTTTTCGACATTCTCACTAAAATAATCATGCCCTCCTGAAAATGTTACAAATTCAATATCTGAATTTCCTGCTTCACTTAGTAGTTGATAAGCCTGCTGGTTTATTCCTAAAAGTCCATCCTGATCGCCACAAACGAAATAAACCGGGAGGTTATTAAAAGTCCCGGCTACTTCATCAGTTACTAAACTTGAATTATTATACCATAAAGCCCCTGCATGAATACCAAGAGCTGCCCAGATACCTGGTGAATGTGAACCAATATACCATGCCCCATATCCACCCATTGAATGTCCTGTTAAATATTTTCTCGATGGGTCAATGTTAACAATCTTTTCTACTTCATCGATACATTCCCAAATATCTGTTTCTGATATTCCCTGGTACCATAGATTACCTCTTCCCCAGGGTGCAATAAAATATCCATCTTCAAATGCAAACGTTTTTGAGGGTGAGTTTGTAAACGAATAGGACATATACTCCATTGTGTTTGAAGCAACATCCCACAAACCGTGCAACTCGATATATAAAGGATATTCCTTTTCAGGATCCCAGTTTTTTGGTAATTTAAGTTTTGTAAAAGAAACCTCCCCATCTGTGGGCGATATCCATGAATGTATAATCGGGCGCTGTCTTTTTAAATATGACGAAAATACTTTAGCACTTGAAGTATCTGAATCATCATTAAATGCTTCATGCATAACTTGTATAAAAAAAGAATCGCTTTTTGTTAAAATTATTTTTGCATTTATTAGTTCAGAAATTGAATTAAAATGCAATTTAAAGAGGGTCTCATCGGTTCTGTTAGCGAGTTGGTCTAATGTGTCTTTAAAAGCTGATACATAGTCTATGTCAGCCAGAATATTTTTTTTGCCTGATTGTCCAAAACACATAATAAATGATGAAATTATTAAAACACCCAGGAGATAATGGTTTTTCATAATAAACTTGTTTTGTAAATGAGACGTTTTGTAAGAGCCCAACCCCTCTATAGATTATTACGGAAATAGCATATATAAACCTGAAAATTGTTAATGCATTATAAATAGAAAATATTTATAATAATATGTAGAATTAAAGAAGCGGGGTAAAAAGCAATAATTTTACCCCGTAATAATTAAGAAACAATATTTTCAGAAATTACTTTTTCAAGTAAATTAAAGGATCAACACTTTTGCCATTTTGCCGAATTTCGAAATGTAAATGAGGACCTGTCGAATATCCCGTATTGCCGACATATCCGACCACCTGTCCTTGTTTTACAATTTCGCCTTCCTTTACCTGAAAAGCTTTTAAATGAGCATACCATGATTCAATTCCATCACCATGGTCAATTATAATTAACTTACCCCAACCCTCTTCTTCAGATATTTTTTTTACCTTTCCCCCTGCAGTTGACAGTATTTTAATACCTTCAGCTGCTTTAATATCGATACCTTGATGAATGGTTTCTTTTTTTGTAAAAGGATTATTCATTTTTTGTCCGAACTGACATGTAATTTTAGAATAATCACCTTCTTTTATTGGGAATAATTCTGGCTTTTGACCTGCAGAATTTGTAAAAGACAATATTAAAATTGCTAATACCGGTATAAATAATAAATACCTAAAAAGTTTAATTTTTGAAGATTTTTTATTTGTTATCATTGTTATTCTTTTTTTAATTATTAAACCGTTAAAATAATTGTATATACCTATCTGCCTGTATTTTAAATCAAGATTCTGAAGAATCAGCTTTAAATATCCTTCTTTATCCCCGTAAGCATTTACTATTAATGAATCAACCTGAAATTCATGCACAGACTTAATTGATTTTCGAAAGAAATAAACAAAAGGATTAAACCAAAGAAATGCAATAAAGATCTCTGTTAATATTAAATCTACTGTGTGCCATAATGAAGCATGCAATTTCTCATGCCTTATAATTGTTTCTTCGCAATTGTTGTTTTCTGTTTCAGGAATAAAAATCCAGTTAAAGCAGGAAAACACCAAAGGAACTTTCGTAGAAAATAATAGTAAACCGTTATTGTTTAAATGTGGCGATTTTAGCCTGGTAAGAATTAATTTAAAAGCATTTGATACAAGCCTTAATACATAAAATGCCAAACCTAAACAATAAATTATTGTTAATACTCTGAACAAATTTATTCTCATTTCAGGTGAGAATTCCGAAATCAATCCCGTATGAGGCTGATTAAGGAATTGAATCTCGTTGAACTTCGGTATCGGTATATTATTACTAAGATCACGATTAAATCCAAGATTCAAAAATGGGATTAAAGCTGAAAGCGGCAACATGAATATCAATAAAAACCGGTTAATATAATGAAAAGTTAACCGGCTGAACAACAGACAATAAATTAAATATAAGACAACAAAAACACTGCTAACTTTCATATTATAATACAATAAACTATTCATTTTCGTTGTTTAATTCATTTATTTTTTGTTCAATCAGGTTTTTCATTTTTTCCAGCTCGGTCAGGCTTAAATCTTTATCATTTGTGAAGAATGATGCAAAATTACTCACTGAACCACTAAAGAAGTTCTTCACAACTCCTTTAAAATACTCGCGGAAATAATCATTTTTTGATATTAATGCGTAGTACTCATGTACTTTTCCATAGGTATTATAGCCAATAAATTTCTTTGAAACCAAAACCCGTATAACTGTTGAAATTGTAGTATAAGCAGGTTTGGGTTCAGGAAATTGGTCGACTATGTCTTTCAGGAAAGCTTTTTCAAGCTTCCAGATGTACTGCATGACTTGTTCTTCTGCTTTTGTTAATTCTTTCATGCAACAAATATATAACTATTTTTCTAATTATACAACTATAATTATAGTAATATTATTATTTTGTTAGTTATAAATTGTAACAATATAATATACAGATTATTATATATGCTTTTTATTTTTCCTCTTTATCATAACTTTGTAATAAATTTAATGTTTATTTACCTGTACACCTATATACAAGTTAACAAAAAGCAGGACGCAACTGAGAACATACAGCTTTCATCTTAAAAAAAAATAATCATGAAACCTCCATATAAAATGTTTAAACAAACAATTATTTTTATTAGAAGGTTCTCCCGCCTAAGCGGAACAAGCTATACGACCATAATCAAAAAAAAAATTAAACGTATGAAAAATAAATTTTACTTATTGTTTTTGCTGGTTGCATTTTTTTTAAGCTGTGAGAAAGAAGATGATTTTGGAACAGTTACTTTTTATACAAATGCACAGTTTGCTTTGAACTGTGGGCCATTTGATGTTGAGATTTATATAGATAGTTCTCTTGTAGGAATATTAGAAGAACCTTTTCTGCCTATAAGTGAAACTCCTGAATGTAATGTCAATTCAAGCAAAACAATATTGACCATTAATAAACCTGAGGGTGAATATAAATTTTCTGCAAGGTTAACTTGTTCTGAGACTTTAAAATATTTGAGTGATTTCAAAGTAAAAAAGGACAGTTGTTCTTTAGTTTACATTGATTTGACATATAGTGAATGAAAGAATGCCAGCAGCTAACATATCGTCATAAAACACTTGGGTTGAAGTAGTTATTCGACCCCGATAGCTATCCCGGCTGCCATGCATCAACTTTATGCAAAAGTGGATACGAACGCAGCCTGCTCTCCCAAACGTTTCATGCCGCAAAACCGTTGTAATTGAAGCAAGAAATGAATGTTATTAGTAATCTGATAATAGGTATATTTCTTACATAAAACACTTAATTTTTGTTTTAACCTTTATTATTTTTAAATAATTATCTATTTTCAACCCCTTAAAAATTGATGAAATGAATACTATTATTTGCCGGTCTGACCTGTCGGAAAATGTCTTTAAAATTGTGGTTAAGGCTCCTCA
>JAFGQQ010000195.1 GCA_016935595.1 Bacteroidales bacterium | reverse complement strand
GCTTTTTATCTATTAACTATGGTAATTAGTACAATCATCATGTCAGCTTTAGGCCTGGATTTAGAATCATCGATGGGTGCAGTAGCTGCTTCTTTGGGAAACATCGGTCCAGGTATTGGTTCGGTTGGCCCGGTTGATAATTTTGCTCATTTACATACCGGGGCAAAATGGTTTTTATCATTTCTTATGGTTTTAGGTCGTTTAGAATTGTTTACCATTTTAGTATTATTTACCCCGGACTTTTGGAAAAAATAAAATATATGATTTATGATTAAAGATCTAATTTTGAAAAACCGGAGCTATCGAAGATTTTATGAAGATTATAGAATCAGTTTGGATACTTTAAAAGAATTAATAAACCTGGCACGGTTATCACCATCAGCAAAAAATGCCCAACCTTTAAAATATATTCTTTCGGCTAAAGAAGAAATGAATGAGAAAATATTTCCATGTTTAACATGGGCAGTTTATTTAAAGAATTGGGTTGGGCCTAAGGTAGGAGAACGGCCATCAGCCTATATTGTCATGATAGTTGATACATCAATAACAACCGAATATTATTGCGACCATGGAATTGCTGCTCAGAGCATTTTACTTGGCGCTGTTGAGAAAGGACTTGGTGGTTGTATTATAGCCTCCATTCAAAAAGAAAAACTGAGAAAAGAATTAAATATTCCAGATCATCTTGAATTATTACAGGTAATTGCCCTTGGAAAACCAAAAGAGAAAGTTATTATTGAAAACATTAATGAAAACGGGGATTTTAAATATTGGCGCGATGAAAAAGAAGTCCATCATGTTCCAAAGAGAAAACTTGACGATCTGATCATTTCGTAACATATCAATTTTAATATAAAAATAAAACTTCTAATTTCTTGTTATAATACGTATAATTTTTGCATCTTTTTTTTATTCAATACGTTTATATTTTGTGAGGCTTTTACATTGTATAGAATATTGAAGTTAAGATTTTTTTTAAAAAAATTAAATCCTGTGCAACTATTGAAGCCTTTTATTAGTCATAATTATAGGGAGTTAATATGACAGATTTAGAAAAAATAGTTGAAGGATGCAGAAAGAGAAATAGCCACGCTCAACGGTTACTTTACGAGAAATATGCACCTATCTTACTAGGTATTTGCATAAGATACGTGTCTGATCGAAGCGAGGCCGAGGATATTCTACAGGATGGGTTTTTAAAAATCTTTCTAAATATTGAAGAATATTCAGGTAAAGGCACTTTTGAAAACTGGATGAAGAAAATTATGGTAAACACAGCGATTACACATTATCATAAGAATTTTAAACATAATCAAAATATTGACATTAGTAATATTAATGAAGGTGATTTTAGTATTCTTGATGCATCTGACAAAGAAATATCTGCCAAAGAATTATTAGAAATAATTAATTCTTTGCCACAAGGGTACAAAGTGGTTTTTAATTTATTTGCGATTGAGGGTTATAAACACCGCGAAATTGCTGAAATGTTAAATATTGACGAGAATACTTCGAAGTCGCAATATGCAAGGGCGAGAAAATGGATACAAAATAAACTTAATATATTAAACAAAAAGAATTTAGTAAGAGTATGAGCAAAAAATTTACAAATTTCGAGGATATCTTTAAAGAGACCTTTAAAGGATTTAGAGTCAATCCTAGTCCTGGATTATGGTCAAACATTAGATATCGTTTATTACTCCGGCAGTTCTTCAAATTTAACTGGAGTTCATTAAATGTATATTATGTAGGATTATTTTTAGCTGGATCAGTGGCAACTTATTCAGTTATTAATAATAATAAAACTGAAGAGATAATTTTGGAAAATTTAGCAACCGGAGTAAAAGAAGAAATTCCTTCTAATAATGAATTAGTAGATGCTGGAATTGAAAAATTAAAAAACAGTAAAGAGATTAATATTACTAATGATGTAAATGAATCAGGCTCTGATCTTCATGAAAATAATAATAAACCGTTAAAATTAAAAAATAAAAATACTGTAGAAAATGAAATAAATAATATTACCAATATTCAAATTGTTGAAAACACAGAAAATAATATATTAAGCGCTAAGCCGGTAGAAGATGAAAATGCTGTTGAATTACCAATTGCTGCATTTATTCCTTCCACCTTTAACGGATGTGAAAATGAAGAAATTATATTTACAAATAATTCAACACAGTCGATTTGGTATAAATGGGATTTTGGAGATGGTAAAGTGTCTTTTGTAAAAAATCCAATACATTTTTATTCGGAACCTGGCACGTATGAAGTTTGTTTAAAAATTAAAGGGGAAGATAATGAATATTATTCCACTTGCAAAACAATTTTAATAAATGACAAACCTCTGGCTCGATTTGAAGTGGATGAGTTTAATTCAAATTTTGATAATCGTTCAGTATATTTTAATAATTTATCAATCAATAATTTATATAATAAATGGGATTTTGGCGATGATCAGCAATCATTAGAAGAAAATCCAATTCATATGTATGATAAATCCGGTGAATATTTTGTTAAATTAATTGTAAAGAACGAAAATAATTGTATTGATTCTACGATATTTAAGATTAGTTTTTTAAAAGCAAAATATTTTGTAGAGTTTCCTAATGCATTTACCCCAAGTGTTTCCGGACCTCAACGCGGGTATTACATGCAAGGTGATAATATTGATGAAATATTTTATCCTAAATATAGGGGGGTAACAGATTATAAACTATACATATATAATAGGTCAGGATTAGTTCTGTTTGAATCATCCGACATAAATTTTGGCTGGAACGGATACTATAAAGGTTCAATTGTTAGCCATGGAGTCTATATTTATGAATGCTTTGGTAAATTTGTTAATGGAGAATCGTTTCATAAAAAAGGTACTCTAACTGTAATTCATAAAAATTAAATTATTTAAATATCATAACTCTTTTTAATAATAAATTAAGGCATTTGAAAATAAAAAAAATTAATTTTTAAAAATTTATTAATTTTTTTTAAACTTTTTTTTGTTTTTAGGGTTAAAGTAGTTAGGGTTAATCTCATAGAGAGTTTTTGGTTAATTTTAGGTTTTATTTGATTAATGGTTAACTTAAGCCTCCGAAATTTTTCCGGGGGCTTTTGTTTTTATATCAAATTTTATAAATATTGAGAAATTAATTTATCGTTTAATTTTAAAAGGATTAATTTTAGTATAAATTTTTATTATTTTTCAAATAATGAAAAAGCTAAAAATTAGAGGGAGAGAAATTAAGAAGCTTGGCTACAAGGATGATAAAATAATAAGTTATGCAATAAATATTATTTCCAAAAATTACAAAAAAAATCAAAAAGTTGAAGCTTTAGAAAAACTTGAAAAGATTTATCATTCTCCTGCTGATTATATTGAAGATAATATCTTTAGCCAATTTGCTCAATTATTGCTAAAACCAATAGAGAAGAAAAAAGAAAAAAAGGAAATAAAATTAACTAAAAATAAGTCAAGACCTTATAAAATATATGGGAGGCAAGATATTGATGAAGGCACTATAGAACAAATGGATACGGCAATGAGCCTGCCAATTACCTTAAACGGAGCATTAATGGCTGACGCACATCAGGGATACGGTTTGCCTATTGGTGGTGTGTTAGCTACAATCAATGCAATTATTCCTTATGCAGTTGGAATGGATATAGGTTGCAGAATGTGTATGTCGATTTATTCAATTTCGCCTGATTTTATCGATCAGAATAGATCAAAACTAAAGGAATTATTAATAGAAAATACAAGGTTTGGCAGAGCTGAATTTAATGATATTAAAGAACATAGAGTAATTGAGAGTAATGAATTTAATGAAATTAAATTTTTAAGAAGTTTGAAAGACAAGGCTTTCTGTCAATTAGGCACATCTGGCGGAGGAAATCATTTTGTTGATATAGGTATAGTTAATATTACCAAAGAGCATGAAAACATAAATTTACCTTTAGGAAATTATTTTGCGGTATTGTCTCATTCTGGTTCAAGAGGTATGGGAGCCGATATAGCCTCTCATTATACAAGAATTGCCAAGGAAAAGTGCCAGTTGCCTAAGGGCGCTATAAATCTGGCATGGTTAAACTTAAATGAACAAGAAGGTGAGGAATATTGGAAGGCAATGAACCTGGCCGGTAAATATTCATCGGCAAATCATCATATTATTCATCAAAAAATTTCAAAAGCTTTGGGGGAAAAAGCAATAACAATGATAGAAAATCATCATAATTTTGCATGGAAGGAAGAGATGGCTAAAAATGAAACGGTTGTTATACACAGAAAGGGTGCAACTCCGGCTTTGAAAGGAATGCTTGGAATTATTCCTGGTTCGATGGCCACACCTGGTTTTATTGTAGCAGGAAAAGGAAATAGTGAATCATTAAATTCGGCATCACATGGGGCTGGACG